>CADBUD010000076.1 GCA_902797785.1 uncultured Lachnospiraceae bacterium | reverse complement strand
GGTCGTATTTGGCGCACTGCTGCCTCGGATTTTCAAGCAAAATGCGCTTGAAAATACCTTGCGGGATAGTGGCTGTGAATAGTAACTCTTTTTTCCTTTCTTCTCCCTTTTCCTACTTGCTATATGTAATAAAAAAAGCTATAATGGAACTATATAAGTGCGTTTACTATAGCTTTAGACGAACAATGAAAGGAGCACTGCCATGGCTTACTGTCCAAACTGCAAAAAGACCTTTTCTGATGAAGAAAAGCTCTGTCCCGACTGTCATATCGAGCTTTTAGATGATTCCGCTATGATTCCGATGGTCGTTCTTACCAGAATGGAGGATACATCCCTCTCTCTGCGGTTCATGGAATTTTTAAAAGAGAATCAGGTTCATGACTACACCATGTCAGAAAGCCCGGATCAAGAGGCAATGGAGATTCTTGTTCCCGAAAACCAGCTGGATCGTTCAAAGAAATTATTGAATTCCTTTCTTTTGGAAAATACCGGTGATATTCATGATTTTTCTGAGGATTCGATTCCTTCCTCCGGTCTTTCGAAAAAAAGTATGTCGGAGCAATATGAGGATGCCAAATCTGCTGCTGTGACGTTTTTATCTGTTGGGATTTTAGGCTTGGGATTTGCTATTCTCTCTCTTTTGGGGATTCTTTCTCTTCCGCTCTCTACACTTTCACTCTGGCTTTTACTGGTGATCTGTATTGCTTCTATTGTTTATGGTGCTGTCAGTGCATCCAAAATCAAGGTCTTAGAACCGTTGGCTCAATCGGAAAATGATCTGATGGAGCAGTGCCGCAGCTGGTGCGCCGAACATCTGCATGCCGATGAGATTGATCATTCCATTCCCGGCATTTTCAGTGAAGAAACAGAAGCCAGATATTTTAAAAGGATCGACCACATGAAAGCAATGATTCATCATAAATTTCCCGATCTTCGAACAGAGCTTTTGGATGAATTTTGTGATGAGTTATATGAAAACATTTTTTCCGAAGAATAACTTATAGGAAACGAATTTATTCGTTTCCTATTGCGCCAAACGCAAGGTGCTGAAAACGCCCTTCCTATCGCGTTTTTGTGCATGAATAAAAAATGATGCGCACGAAGTGATACAAAATGTATCATCTCGGCGCGTCTTTTTAAGTGTCTCCATCGCCTGCCGCTGCATTTCCAGCCACATATCCGCTTGACCAGGCCCACTGCAGGTTATATCCTCCGCAATTTCCGTCTACGTCCACCATTTCTCCTGCAAAATACAGTCCTTTCACCTTTTTTGATTCCATCTGGGATGAAAGCTCCCTAAGATCGACTCCCCCGGCACAGACCTGTGCTTCTTCAAAGGAATTTACCCCGGAAATCGGAAGCCGGAACTGTTTCATCCTGCGACACCATGTCTGCCAATCAATGCCTGACCTCTCTGATTCCTTCTGCTTTGGCAAAATCCCTGCCTGCTCCATCAAAAAGAAATTCAACTTTTCCGGCAGAAGTCCCAAAAATAATTCCTCACTTCTCCGTTCCTTTAGATTCTTTTTTCTTTGATGGATATACTGCTCCCATTCCTCCACCGAATACTCCGGAAAGAAATCCAGTTCCGCGGTTACTTTTTGCTGCTTTCTCAATGCATAGGAAGCAAATCTGCTGACTTGAAACACCGGGATACCGGAAATTCCATATTTGGTAAACTGCAGCTCTCCCTCTGCTTTTGCCAGTGTCTGCTCCTTTCCCCGTGCTGGTAAGGCAAGCAGCGTGATTCGTCCCTGACACCGTACTCCGGCAATATTTTTTATTGCTTCATTCCGGGTATGAAGGGCTGCCAATGCAGGAACTACCGGAAGAATTGTATGACCAAAGCGCTCTGCCAGCAGATAGCCGCTGCCATCGGATCCGGAAATTCTCGATGCTTTTGAACCACAAGCCAGAATGACCTTGTTTACCTTCCACTTCTTTTTTCCTGAACAGATCAAAAATCCCAGGTCCTGTTTTTTTATTTCGCAGTTTTTCTGTCCAGTCAGAATCGTAACTCCCAGATGCTTTAATTCGATAAAAAAAGCCTCCGAAACAGAAGCTGCCTGTTCGCTCCGAGGATAAAAATACCCATTTTTTTCGTAAGGGGAAATCCCAATGCTTTCGAAAAAACGAAGGGTATCTTCCATCGTAAAATTTGAAAGCACCACAGGAAGAAAATCAGGACATTCTGTATGATAACAGGAAATGTCCTGACTGCGATTTGTAAAATTACATTTTCCATTTCCGGTCGATAAGAGTTTTTTCCCGACCCGGTCATTTTTTTCTAAAAGCAGAACGTTTGCCTTTTTTCTCGCAGCTGTTACTGCTGCCATCATCCCGGCTGCGCCCGCTCCGATGACAGCAAGATCATAATCATATGGTATCATCTGTTTTGTCCTTGGAATCTTTAATTTTTAAAGCTATGAATCGGTGCCGGAATCCGTCCGCCCCGATTGACAAATGCACTGCAATCTGCCGAATTAACGCTCATGATCGGAGCATATCCTAATAATCCGCCAAACTCTACGGTTTCTCCGACACCTTTTCCAATGACCGGAATCAGACGAACCGCCGTTGTCTTTTGATTTACCATACCGATTGCCATTTCATCTGCAATGATTCCTGAGATTGTCGCAGGTGTCGTGTCTCCCGGAATCGCGATCATATCCAGTCCCACCGAGCAGACACAGGTCATTGCTTCCAGCTTCTCCAGAGTCAGCGCCCCGGCATTTACACTGTCGATCATGCCCTGATCCTCACTGACCGGTATGAAGGCTCCGCTAAGCCCACCGACATAAGAGGATGCCATGACGCCTCCCTTTTTCACCTGATCATTGAGAAGTGCCAGCGCTGCCGTCGTTCCCGGAGCTCCTGCATATTCCAGTCCGATTTCCTGGAGAATACCTGCCACACTATCTCCCACTGCCGGTGTCGGAGCCAGAGAAAGGTCGATAATGCCAAATGGAATCTGAAGACGTTTTGATGCCTCTTTTGCTACAAGCTGACCGACACGTGTGATCTTGAACGCTGTTTTTTTAATCGTCTCACACAGGACTTCAAAATCCTTCCCCCGTACTTCTTCTAATGCAGTCTTTACGACTCCCGGTCCACTGACGCCGACATTGATCACAGCATCAGCTTCGCTGATTCCATGGAAGGCACCTGCCATGAACGGATTATCATCTGGCGCATTGCAGAAAACGACCAGCTTTGCACAACCCAAGCAATCCTGATTCTTAGACTCTTCTGCTGTTTCTTTGATGATTTCTCCCATCAGCTTTACGGCATCCATATTGATTCCGCATTTCGTAGAACCAACATTGATGGAGCTGCACACACGCTCCGTCTTAGAAAGCGCCTTGGGAATGGATCGAATCAGATTTTTTTCATTCTGTGTCATTCCCTTGGATACAATGGCTGAATATCCGCCGATAAAATTTACTCCTGTTGTCAGGGCTGCCCGATCCAGGGTCTCTGCAATCGTAACATAGTCTTCCGGCGTTTTGCAGGCCGATGCGCCAATGGTCCCAATCGGAGTAACGGAAATCCGTTTGTTGACGATTGGGATAGAATACATCGCTTCTATCTCTTTTCCGGTTTTTACCAGATCCTTTGCTGTTGTGGTAATCTTTTCGTATATTTTTTTGTTCAAACGATCCAGATCAGAATCCATACAATCAAACAGACTGATTCCCAGTGTGATCGTACGCACATCCAGGTTTTCCTGATCGATCATTTTATTTGTTTCATTGACTTCAAAATTTGTAATCATATTTTTCTCCCGGTCACAGATTCCTTTTGTTCCTTAGAGGTCCTAAGAAATCCTGCTCTGTTTTATCTATTCTCATTTTTCCGCTTCGTTAAATCCGGTGCATCATATTAAAAATCTCTTCTCTCTGGCAGCGAATCGTCACGCCAATCTCATCACCAATCTGTGAAAGCTCATTGGCACAGTCCTGAAATGCTTTCGCTGACTGCTCCAGATCTACAATCATCATCATATTAAAATAATCCTGTACAATGGTCTGATTGATATCTAAAATATTGATGTGATTATTGGCCAGATAGGTACAGATCTTGGCGATGATGCCAACATTGTCTTTTCCGATAACGGTTATGATTGTTTTATTCATGGATGTATTTCTTCCTTTCTTCTTTCCCACAGGATAATAGTCATACCTTTCTTTCCGTTTCGTTAATCAGTATATACTCATGAACGAAAACCGGCATGGTTTTCATTAACGAGTATAACAAATCTGTGGATATTTGTAAATATATGATTTTTTGTTACTATTTGTTGTTACTATTTGTTACTATTAATCCAGTTCCGTATTTACAATCGCGTTCATTCCTCCTGCGACAGAAACACATTTCATGCCAATCGCATCACAGCTGCGCGCTGCCTGCATACTTCTTGCTCCCCGTTCACAGACGAAAATGATCAAGGAGTATTTCCTAAGCTGTTTAAGATATTTTTCAAGCTGTTCACAAGGAATATTTTTTGCTCCTCGGATATGATTTTTTTGAAATTCCTCTCTTGACCGCACATCGATCAGAATACTTCCTGTCCGGCTGCGGTATTTTTCCAATTCACGATAGGGTATGGTAATAAAACTCATATGCCACCACCTCTTTCTATACAAAAAGGAGCCATCGCACGCTGTTTGACTCCGGTGTGACGGCTCCCTGATTTTGTCCGCAAACAACTGTCTGCATAATATCTTATGACAACTCTTATCTTTTGTTTCCTGTTTTTTGCGTCCTTTGAAAAATTCCTTTTCTCTTAGCTCTTTTTACTGATAAAAGTCCCCGCCCTGCACATTTTTAGCACAATTGGATTCCTGGGTGCGGGAACGCTTTTTGCTGCTCTTCGTAGAATTATGAAAGCAATCTGAGCTGCTTGATGTTGTCTGCTGGTTCTGTGATTTGTTTTTTGCGCAATCTGTAGTACTGTTCTTTACATTTTTCATGATTGATCTCTCCATTTCCTATGATTTTCTTGGTTCATACCAAAACATCATGCCTTCGAAACGTTTTCATAAATTCCCATGAAAAGCTTCTTTTCCCTCATGATGATAATCCTAGTATTTCCGAGATTCATCTTTTTATTCTTTTTTCTTTTGTATTCTGTGAAGCTGCGGACGCAGGGTCATGTGCGTCACTGCCAAACGATCTTTTTGCTGTAGGATGAACCGGACTGCCTCTGCTACATCTTCCGGCAAAAGATAACTTGCCTCCTCCTTGCCTTCCCCAAAATCCGCATTTCGATATAACTTTGTCTTTGTCATATCCGGCTGTAGATCGACGACTTTGACTCCGTATTTTCTCGCTTCTTCAAACAGGCTTCGGGAAAAGCTGAAAAGTCCTGCTTTTGTCGCCCCATAAGCACATCCATGCGGATTCTCTTTTTGGGCTGTTACGGAGCTGATATTGATGATGGTTCCCTTTTCCTGCTTTAACCTGCGTAAGAGCAGCTGAGTCAAAATCATGGGAACCTCCAGATTCGTCCGTACCATTTCCTGAATCTTTTTCGTGTTCAATTCCTCATGAAGTCCATAATATCCCACACCGGCATTGTTTATAAGAAGGGAAATCTTTTGATCCTTTTGGATTCTCTTCACCTGCTCCAACAGCCATGGCGTATCTAAAAGATCACCTTTGATCCTGTGGAAGAAATTTGGTGACTCTACCCGGCAATCCGAAAAATCTCTGCCAAATCCATATACTTCATAGTTTTCTTCACATAACATATTTCCTATGGCCTCTCCAATTCCTGAAGATGCTCCTGTTAGAACTGCGCATGGCTTCATTGTATTTCACCTCGTATATTGGCTGTGAATAGCAGCCGGAATAGTTCCAGTCTACCATACTGCTCTGGAAATAACAACCAGATTCTTCTCTCTCCCTCATCACAAGAGCGCACTTTCCAAAAACCGGATGAACCAATATTTCATATCCTGCTTTTTAATTTCTTCTTTTGTTGTAATCTGGATTTCCTCTATACATTCTCCATCCAGCAGTACTCTTATGGTTCCCACCTTTTCTCCCTGTTTTACCGGGGCAGATATTTTCTTTGGAAGAATCTGTTCTGTCGAGATATTTTCTTCCTCACGGCAAAGCATCCATCGTTCTTTTATTTCTGCTTCAAGTCCGACATTTTCCCGGTATCCTCCTTCAACAGGAATGGACTCCGGTACAGAGATCCCCTCTGTGAGATTCTTTTGCTGATACTGCGCAAATCCATAGTCAAGCAGCCGCCCCGCATCCTGCCATTTCCTGTTTTTGTCCGGCGGCCAGCCGCAGCCTAGCAGGGCAATGACCAAAATGCGGTCCCCCTCTTTTGCTGCTCCAACATAACAGTAGCCGGCCTGCCCGGTAAATCCGGTCTTTCCACTGATGACATCCTTTCTCATGCTCAACAGGGCATTGTGATTGATACAGGAAAACTGACGCGTTTTTTCTACATCAAAAAACTGGCAGGACGGGGTCTGGGTGATCTCTAGGAATTGTTCGGATTGTTCCGATTCCAGAATACCATACCGCATCACAAGAGCCAGATCTTTTGCTGACATAGAATGAACGCCATGCTCATCCTCCCGGTCCAGGCCATTGGGCGTCAGATAATATGTGTGTCTGCATCCGATCTGCTCTGCCTTTTGATTCATCATCTTTGCAAAATTTTCTACGCTTCCCGCAACATGCTCTGCCACTGCGACCGCTACATCATTATAGCTTTCGAGCATCAGAGCCTGAAGGAGATCTTTCATATAATAGTGCTCTCCCTCCCTTATGTTCATCTGTACATCCGGCATGGACGCAGCATATGAGGAAACTTCTACGATTTCTTCCATCGAAGAGTTTTCCAACGCAACAATCAAAGTCATGATTTTTGTTGTACTTGCCATAGGAAACGCCGTATCCTCATCTTTTCCAAACAAGACCCTTTTACTGCTTCCGTCCATAAGAACCAGCCCCCGGGAATAAAACATGGAATCTGTCAGCTTTTCTTCTTCCTTAGCAGCCCCTTTCATCCCACTTCCCCAAAATAGAATTCCAAGAAAAAGAAGTAGAAAAATCCTGCTGCGCTTGATGGTTCTTTGTTTCATACGTTCCGCCTGTTCTTTTTTACCGCGGTTTTCTTCTGTGGCAGAAGAAAACCGCTGCATTGCTTTTTATCATCTTATGCGGTAAACAGGTTATTTATACTCATGGATGAAAAGACTTGCCGCTTTCTTCATAGACCGCGCAGTGTTCTCATTTTTATCGGATGCCGGCCTTTTTATTTCCTTTCTTCAGGAGAAATTTCCGATAGGTCTTTTTGCTGGCTGACGGAACCTTAAAAATCAGCTTTCCGGCTGTTTTTCCAAAGGCCTTTGTCCCGATGGTCTTCGAAGAAAGCTTTCCTGTCTTTAGCGTGATCCTGCTGAGATTGAAGCAGTTATAAAAGACTTTTTTCCCCATAGAAGCAACCTTTTTTGGTACTGTCGTTTTCTTTAATGCTGTACAGTTGCAAAATGCCTCTTTCCCGATTCGAAGTAATTTGGAATTAGCGGAAACGCTGATTTTTTTCAGCTTTCGGCAATTATAGAAGGCTCTTGTTCCAATCGTTAAGGTTTTCTTGGGAATGGTAATTTTGGTCAGGCTCGTACAATTTTTGAATGCATTGTTTCCAATGGTCAAAAGATTGTTCCCCAGTTTTACCTTTTTTAAACTGGTACAATTTTCAAACGCATTTCCGGCAATGGAAGAAATGTTTTTCCCGATGGTCACGCTTTTGATCAATCTGTCATTTTTAAATGTGCTTCCGATGGTAGTGACCGGAACGGTAACTCCATCCACCTGAATCGAATCCGGAATAACGACATTTGTAGAAGTTCCACTTCCTACCAGCTTCACTTCAAAGCTGCCATCTCTCGTTTTTTCCAGGAGGTATTCCATTCCTTTTACCGTAACTGTCTTTCCTTCATATTTTTCTATCAGGGACAACAGCTTTTTCATATCCGCATCACTCAAGCCCTGATTTCCTGCCGATGAACGCTCTGTCGTACTCTCCCTGATCACTGTCGTGTTATCCTTTGAAATGACAGAAGATTCCTGTTTTTTCTCCCATCGATAGTAAAAATCTACTGTGCTGCTTCCATCTCCGTTGATCGTGATCTGCTGGGACGCCGGGGTTATATATCCCGGATAATCCTTTCCCGAAACAGTAATTGTCGTATCCGTTGTTCCATAAAAGCTTTCAGAATCTTCCAGTTCATAATCTTCACTGTCCGCCGCAGTCTGAAGATAATGATTTACGGTATATTCTGTACCGACCTCTGCCTTCCACTGCGCCGTCAGAGAAACATTTCCGCTTTCCGCCAGATTTTTGGCTCTCTTCATATTTGCCCCTCCGGCACCGCTCCAGCCTTCAAAGAGATATCCCTCCCGCTCCGGTACCGGAAGCTCGACCTCACTGTCATAGAAAACCGTCATATCCTCACATTCACTTCCCTCCCTGCTGTCAAAGCTGATCGTATAAGTATTTGGCGTCCATAGAGCATGAAGTGTCTGGTTTTCTGTAACTTTATATTCTGTATTTGCCGCGCTCCCCTTTGCGGCATTCGTCGATGTCCCCCAACCAGTCAAGGTATAACCTGTCCGTGAAGCAGAAGGAAGCGTAATCGTTCCCTCCTTCCAAATTGCTGTCATTGCGACCTTTCCTCCATTTGCCGTCGTCAGATTCGTCACACTGCTGCCGGCTGCTTTGATTCCAAGTGTAGAATTCCATCCTCCAAAGCTGCAACTGCTTTCTGCACTCGCCTGTCCGGCCGTCCCTCCGTTTCCATCGAAAGTGACCGTCAGCTTCTTGCTTGGTGCCGGCTGAAGCGTAAAAGCCTGGTCATAGGACACCGTCTGATTCTGTACCGCGCTCCCGCCCTTGGTATCATAAATGACATGATACGTCGCAGGTGTCAACGTAACGGTAATTACCTCATGCCCTGTTGCTGTTCCATTAGAAGCGCCGACCCCCATATTGTAGATCACATTCGTCAAAAGCATCAGCTTATGCGTCTGCGCTGTTTCATAGACCATCAGCGGCGCGGTCGAGATTTGATTCATCGTCGCATTGGTATTATATGCTTTGATGATATCATCATTGACAATCGTATAATTATTGGCAAAGCTTCCATAGCTGTATCCAAAGATTGCCGGATTCCAGTCCAGCTTGTATCTTCCGCCTGCTACATTGGCATACTCCACGCCGGTCACCTTATAGCCGGCAGGCTTGGTATATGCAAATGTATCATAAAATACCGTATAGGTGTCTTTTTTGCTGCTGGATGCTAAAAGACTTTTTTCACTGGCATCCAGGCCGGAAAAACTCAGAAAACTCCCTGATTTTGTATATTTGATCTTGATGTTCTGTCTGGTCGTCGTCTCCTTTGATGTACTGAGTCCGGAGATCGCGATTCGAATCGAATTACTCTTGGTTCCTGCAGCGTTCTTGAAAATAATCGTCATATAACCGGTCGCGCTGCCAAAGGACGCCTGTAAGAGATTTCTTGTTTCGTAGATCTGCTTCATATAATCATACAGGCTCTCTTCCTGCGTTTTGGACGCATCCAGAGAAATCTGCCCTGTATCCGAATCAAGCGTTCCCTCTTGTGTCAGGATGGTGCCGTTGAGATAAAAATCCTCCTGATTCATCAGATCCTGCTGTTCTTCTTCCGGGAGGGAGAAGAACCAGATTGCTGTTTTTCGCTCTTCATTTGCTGCCAATGCGGTATTGATTTCAGCAATCGGCGCAGTACGGTAATCAAGAGCATTCAGATCATATGTTTTTTGTACGATCTGCTCATTTGATTCTGTGTCAAATCCCTCTGCATCAGTCTCTACACTGTATTTTTCGGCAGCTGCTGCATAATGAAATGGACAACTGCTTCCCATTAATCCTGCGGTCAATGCAATTACTGCCAGTTTACCTGTTATTTTTTTCATTTTATCTGTCTCCTTTATGCGTTTTAATAAGGGAATCAGATTGGTAATTTGGAGTTACTATTCACAGCAGGAAAATTTGCTAAATAAAAGAGTTTCTTACGCGCAAGTGCGACGAATCTCTTTCATTTATCAAATTGACTGTGAATCGTAACAATTTGGAAATTTTATTGAACAATTCTTGAAACTTAACTTTAGAAATCATTATGTTTTTGATTTGTGATTAGAGTTTTGGTTGATTTTTAAGATGAAATTAGTATATCTTATTTTTTTTGATTTGTAAAGATGTTTTTTGTGAAAAATTTCGTGAAAAATTTCTTATAATTTTAATTGACAAATCCGAAAATCTAAGGTAAAATACTCAGGTATGTGTAAGTAGATTCGTCCGTGTCCGACATTTACCTGCACAGTCTGATTAGAACTCACATATTTTTGAATAATCTCAGGAGGTGTTGATCTTGGCAAATATTAAATCCGCTAAGAAAAGAATTCAGGTTACGAAAACCAGAACCGCTAGAAACAAATCGATTCGTTCCAGTGTAAAAACATCAATCAAAAAAGTAGAAGCTGCTGTAAAGAGCGGGGACAAGGCTGCCGCACAGGAAGCATTGAGAAACTCCATTTCTACAATTAGCAAAGCTACTTCCAAGGGTGTTTACCATAAAAACAACTGTGCAAACAAGGTTTCTCGTATTTCAAAGCTTGTAAACAATATGGAATAATCGTTTCCGGTTTATATTTTTCCCTAAGACCTGTTCGGCTGCCGGTCTTAGGCATGAAAAAAAAGCATTCAATCTCCGTCCATTGAATGCTTTTTTATGTTACCATTCACAGGTTCCTCTCGTCATTCGGATTTCCCGCTGCTTCACAGCCAATTTTCTTTCATTTCCCTATGTTCAATAGCTGTACAATCAAAACCTCTACCCCAAGCGTATCTGTTATTTTTCCAGTCTTGATCCGTTCCTCTGTATCTGCGCATTTTTTCAAGGCCGCTCCCAGCTTTCTCAATTCAAATCCTGTACAGGACTGTACGTATTTTTTTATAATGTAAGGATTCATATGCAGTTTCGAAGCAATTTCCTTTGAGGGAACTCCCTGCATGGATGCCGTTTTAGTATCATATAGGATGCGAAACTCCCGAACCAGAAGCGCCAGAATTTTTAATGGTGCCTCTTTCAGCTCCAGCAGTTCATAGTAACGCTCGATTGCCTTTTTTTCTTTTCCCGCTGAAATGGAGGATATCATATCGAAAATCTGGTTTTCCAATTGCCGGCAAAGAATGGCATCGATTTCCCTGGTGGTAAGAATTTCTTTGTCCAGAGTGTAACAGAAAAGTTTTTCAAGCTCTAAATTGATCCGGTTCATATCCTCCGGAAGAAGGGACATCAGATGCTCCAGATCCTGCCTTGTGATTTTTTTTCCTTCTTTTTTTATTTTTGACAGAACCCACTGCTTTAGTGTATTGGCATCCGGAAGTGTGAATTCTGCTGCATATCCTGATTTATTTATAAATTTATACAGCTTTCCTCGTTTATCTACCTTGGTCTCCGAAAAAAGCAGACAGGTCGTATCCGGAATCTCCTGTAAGCCCTTTAAAAGCTCCTCCGGGGCTTTTTCGAAAAAGCCACTGTCCACCACATAAACAAACCGGCGTTCCGCAAAGAATGGCATGGTAGAACAAATAGAGAGCAGTTCTTTGACGTCAATCTTATTTTCCCGAAAAACCGTTTCATTCATGGTATCGTTTTCAGGCACCACCGCATCTCTTAGCTTTTTTGCATATTGTTTTTTTAAATAGGCTTCTTCACCGTAGAACAAATAGCACTTTTTTATCGTTCCCTTGTTGATATCATCCAATATTTTTTTCATAGGTTCCTCCCAAATAATCTTTCTTTAGTATATCCTTTTTTTCCTTTTTTTTCAATGAAGAATCCAAAAATACTACTCTTCTGCTCCATTGGCCGGTGTAATCACAATATTTTCTGCCGGGATTCCTGTTTTTCGTTTTACCACATCCTGAATTTGTGCTACGGAGGCCGCATCCAGATCACTCTGCGCGATCACAACATCGACATTTCCATCACTGATCGATACGACAGCATTTTCAAATCCCTTCGCTGACAACAACATTTCCGCCGCATTTTCTTTTTCTGCAATATCTGTTAAGGAAACCATGGTCTTGATGGCCTCCTGCTTGCTCTCCTCAGAAATATTCGTATTATTGATCACTTCATTTAACAATTCCTTGTTCTTTGAACGAATCTGTTCTCTGTTCAACTTTGCTTCTGCGGCAAAATCCACCGCAGCGGTATTGGTCAGAACAGCTTCCCCCGGAACCTCTGTGATTTCATCTGCATCTGCTGTATCTGTTGTGTTTGCTGAAGTTTCTGCATAATCCATATCCTGAAAATCTGCATAGTCCTCGGAAGCAAGATAGTCCTCATAGGTCTGATAATTGGTCTCCTCTGCATCTCCCACCAGTGCCGATCCGCTGGCGGAAGTTTCAGAAAGCTCTCCATTATCATCCAGTTCGTATTCCTCTTCTGTTTCGTCATTTCCTGTAATCCTTGCCAGATCCTGTACGGTAATCTTTGTTCCTGTGTAATTCAAAAAACCTGCTACTGCAATCATAATTGCCAAAGAAGTCACGATGATCTGATTTTTCTTAACCACTTTTTTCATCTCATTCTTCTCCTTTCCTTTTCATTTTTTCTATCTTAATATTATGTACTTCGACCTCAAATAATGCCAAAACTGCTTCAGAAATATTTTTTCTGACAAAAACTTTTTCTCCTCCCTCGCAAAGTACCAGAACCCCTGCGATTTTCGGCTGTATTTTCTTTGATATATAGGGCTGTTCTCTTCCGCTCTCCATCGTTCCATAAATAGTTTCTTCTTCCTCAGTCATCTCCTGTCTTTGCTCTGTTCCTATTTCTGATGTATTTTGTTCTCTTTTCTTATCTTTTTCCACAATTTCTTCTCCGAAATCTTTTAACGTGATCATCACCTTGGTCTCTCCTGCCCCATCGATTCGGGATAGGATCTCTTCCAGTTTTTTTTCCATATTTTTGCAGTACCTTTCCTCCTCATCCTGTCCGGTCAAAGACGCAGGTTCTGCTGACCCGGTTTCTGTCTTTACTTCCTCCTTTTTTTTCTCCGGCAAAGCAATGACAAACAGAAGGATTCCCGCCAGAAAAATAACCATCCACTGCTCTTTTTTGATTTTTCCCCCAAATACCGTCAATAGCAAATCTTCCTTGTTTTTTTTCATGGATCAAACCTCACCTTTCCCTCTCCATAATTCTGTTCTAAAAATGCTTTGATTTCTTCTTTTTTCTCCTGCCCCTGTTCCGAGGTCAAACCTACCGTGATGGTTTCTATTTCGTACCCGCCCTCTTCCAAAAGCCTTCCTGATACCTCAATTTTTTCTACCTGCTTCCATCGGTTCCTGCATTCTGTAAGTATTTCCTGCTCCACGGCACTTTGATCCATGCTTTCTAACAGCTTTTCCTGTTTTTTACCTGCGTCTTCGATAGCTTCCTCTTTCTGCGTTTGGTGCTGCTGATTCAAATCTTTCGCCATCGTCAGCTGCTGCTTCTTTTCTAAAAGAAGCTCCGGAAGCTTTTGTACTGGAAGTATGACTGCCATAATCAGAATCATTCCGGAAAAAACATGGATATATTTTCGATAGGATGCTGACGGAAGAACATTTTCTGCCATTGTCAAAAAAATCACGACATATACTATGGTCTTGACCCATACAAAAATCTCTTCCATATGTTCCTCCTTTTCTGCTTCTCCTTTTTACATTTTTACCCTAGTCACCACAGCTACTGTAATAAAAAATAGCGCCATCGTCAGAATCAAAAGTCCCATCAGCATTTCGATGCCGTTTTCCAGGATTTTCAGACCTCCCTGAAGTCTTCGATCCATAATCGGCTGAAATAATGCTTCCAATAATTTATACATAAAATATATCACGACCAGCTTGAACACAGGAATCAGGCAGATTATGACAAGGACGACTAAGGCCGCGCCGCCTACAACACTTTTGATGACCATTCCTGAACCAATCATAATATCCGTTACGGAATGTATCGTCGTTCCGATTCCCGGAATTGCCTCTGCTGCCCTTCCGGCCATCTGTCTCTTTATCGCATCTGATGCCGGGGATACCATTCCCTGTACCACATTAACTCCAAGAACCAGCGCAAAAAGGCTTTTTTCTGCCCATTTCACAATGGTTCCAAATAGCTCCGATAATGCAGACAGGATGTCTTCTTTTGATAAAAAGTTAAAAAAACCAATGACTAAGGAGGCCTTGATCAGAGGCAGCAGGGCTTTTAAGAATACTCTCTCCACCAGAAAAATCACTAAGAGAACGACTTCATAAAAATATCCTGCGGTCAAGCTTCCGTTGGCAAAGGTAACGGTCAAAAGATAGGAAGGAACTAAGGCATTCATAAAATCCATCAAAGTCAAAAGCGCGTCTGAAACCACCCCGCTGCAATCAAGAAAAGACTGCATCAATTCCATGATCATCAACAGGTAAAAGATGTAAAAGCTGTTTTCTGAAACCTGTGCATTGGGAAGGACATGGGAAAAATTTATAAAGAGCGCCGAAAAAATAATAATGATGGAAAGATAGATCATATGTTTCCTGTTCTGATCAATTTCTCCCCAAAAAAGAGAAAACAATACATCTTTTAACTTATCTGCCGAAAGCGGCTGTTCTCCCTGCAAGAGCTTGGTAACGATTTCCCGAAAGGAAAGCATGGAATTTTCCATACTCCTATCAATCTCATCAAACTCGATGTTATCTAATATTTCTTCTGTGACAGTATTTTTTTCTTCTGATTTATTTCTTACTTCTGCGCTGCTTTTGCTTTCCAGCAATAAAACCAGAATTCCTACGGTCAAAATAACTCTTTTCCACATGTCATATCTCCCTACGACCATTGCTCACATCATCCCTCAAACAATCCTTCGACCAGGTTAATCAAAGAATGAATCACACTCAGACTGACGCCAAAGATACAGAGCTTTCCAAACATCTCAATCTGCTTTCCGATTCCCTGATATCCTGCATCCCGGCAGATATTGGAAGAAAATTCCGATACATACGTAATCCCAATCATTTTTATCAAAAGCTCAATATATTTCTCATCAATTTCCATCAGTTTTTGAAGACTCTGCATCATTGAGACCACACCGGAAAGTTTTGACACAGCATAAAAAAAGATGATCATCCCTGTCACAATTGCAATCAAAAGGGAGAATTCTTTTTTCCCCGTCTGAAATTGAAGCGCAAGAAACACCCCGCAAAGTCCTGCCATTGCAATTTTTAAAATATCCATCTTTCCCCCTAAAAAACAAACAATTCCTTAATGGTATCGAACAGCTCCGCAATATAGGGAAGGATCCATCCCATGACCAGCATCAGGGAGGCCAGGCTGATCAAAAAGGCCTGATCGTCCCTTCCACTATGCTTTAACACATGATTCAGCATGGTCACCAAAATCCCTACTGCTGCAATTTTAAATATCAGGTTCACGCTCATCTTTTCTCCTTTCTTATATCAAAAGTATGACAGTCATAAGCCCTGTCATCACTCCTAAGGTCTGATAGATTTTTCCTTTGTCCCTCCAAAGCTTCCTCCCTTCCTGAATTTTTTGATTCAATCGGATTTGATACAGCTTTAACTGATCCAGTTGCATTTGCCTGTCAAGATACCCCATCCCTTTTCCAAGTTCAATAAATTCCATTCTGTCTTCCTTCTTCCATGGCATATGGTCCAAATACTGACGGGTATTTTTTTCCCATATTTCATAAAAGCTATCCGTACTTGCCTCTTCTGCTGCCTTTGAAACACCAGAAAAAAAGAGTTTCCATTCTCCTTCTGTCCGCTCTGACAGATGGTCGAACAGCTCCGATAAAAGAATTGTTCCATACTCCATTTCATTTTTCATCAAGAGACATCCGATTTGAATCTGTTCCAGACAAAAGATTCTGTTTTTCATTTCTAAGGACAATGACATTCCATAAGCAGAAGAGGAAAAAAAAATCATAATGGCCGCTAATAGCTTCATCCTTTTTCTCCCCTCGTTCCTTATTCTGCATACAAGATATGTTCCCCCCACTCCTCGTTTCCTTTCCAATCATATACCTTTCGAAAAAAACGGGAACCGGAACGCGAAAGCAGAATCATCCGTTCCAATACCTTCCCTTCAAGAAGTGGCATTAAATCTTTGCGGAACAGCACATCTTCCCTCTCTTTTCCATGTATCGTAAACAAAATATTGCATCCGCTCCTTACGGCAGTCAAAAGCTCCTCTGCCTCTTTTCTTCCTGCAATTTCATCGACCGCCAGCACCTCCGGTGACATGCTCCGAATCAACATTTGGATTCCGTCCAGTTTTTTGCACCCCCAGATTACATCCGTCCGGATTCCCAGATCGTTTTGTATTTTCCCCATATAACTACTACTGATTTCATTCCGCTCATCCACTACTCCGACCTTTCTTCCTTCCCCATACGCTTTTCCGTCTGAAATCTGCCGAATCAGATCACGAAGCAATGTGGTTTTTCCGCAGGCCGGAGGCGAAACAATCATGGTATTGCAGAATCCCCGTTCCGGATGATAAAGATAGGGAAGTATGGTATCGGCCGTACCCAAAATCTGATGTGCGACCCGGATATTTAATCCCGTAAGATTCCTCAGCGTTTTGATTCGGTCATGTTCCATTACTGCCTCCCCTGAAACTCCGATTCTATGACCTCCATCAATCGTGAAATATCCCTGTTTTAACTCGTGTTCCAGAGCATATAGTGAAAAATGACTTATCTTCTCAACAATGCTTTGAAATTCTCTCTCTCCAACGCCATATGCGATCGTATCAAACGATTCATGGAGATAATCCTCACACCGTTCCTTGGTATAAGCCGGAAACAAAGATTTTGTCCCAGTTTTTTTCAAAAAAAATTCCGTGCCATTTTCATAAAAGATCAATGGTTTGTTTTTTCTGATTCGAATTTCTGTCAGATCTTCCTTCTTTAACTCTAACTGTCTAAGAAGATTCTTTAATTCCTCTGGAAAATATCTCAACAATTCCTCCATGTTACACGCTCCGCATCAACTTTTTCTATCTAAATATATGGCAGGGTTGTCTAAGTTATTCCATTTCTTTTTTTTACCTCAGGTTATGTCTCCAAGCAGCTACCTTCACGGTCTTCCTCACGGCGTTCATCCGCATCTGAACACAAAAAGCCTCCATGCAGAGAGAACGCTCCCTGCATGGAGGCTTTTATTCTTACTGAACCATGCCCATCAAACACTCCAATATACGGTTTGCTTTTTCGACAACACACGTTTATGATTTACATTTTTATAGGCATATACATGAAAACGATATCTTCCGGCCGGTAGATTGGAAATGGTAAGTTTTGTCTTTTTGGTCGTTTGAACCACATCACCATAGGAAACCCACTTTCTGGAAGCTTCCGAATAAATCTCTGCATCGATCTGATATCCGTTGACTCCTTTTGACTTGGTCCAAGAAAGCTGAACCGATGCCGGATCAGGAACAGCGGAAGATTTCAAATCTGACACTGTATCCGGGCGAATCAGGAAATACAAGGCTATACTTCCGCTGGCATTTCCGGTTTTCTTTCCTTTGATCAAAATCTTCGCCAGTCCCGGCTTAACAGAATTGATATATTTCACGGTATAATCACTTCCTGAAATCAGCGTATGTTTTCCGATTTTCAGCTTGAAATCCTTACGGTATGCCTTTCCGTTATAAATCACTGTATTAATATAGTTCACGATCTGATACTGCTGATTCTTTTTAAGCTTGACTCCCTTTACCATCGCTTCTGAAAGCTTTACCCGATTGATCTTAAACGAAATAGAACGGGAGCCGGTATAATTTCCAGTTCCAAAAACCGTGACCTTTGCTGTTCCTGCAACCACATTATCATAATATACACAGGTGTAATCCTTCCCAGCTGTGAGTCTCCTGGAATTGCGCGCCGTATCATAGATATTGACCGCAGGCTTAAACGCTTCTGATGTATATTTTTTCGTTGGTATTCTCTTATTCGCTACCGTATGATCGGATATACTCTTTGGCAAAATCTGAAAATGAATCTGTTTCTTTCCTTCAAGATTCTTCATTCCGGTAATAATTACTGTTGCCTCTCCAGCATTAGTACAGTTTACATAGGATACGGTATAATCTGTTCCTTCGGCAAGAAGCTCTCCGTGATCATATACCGTAATCTCAGGATGTATTTCCGTCCCTGTATAGATCTGATCCTTGACGCTGCTAATGGAAATGGATTCCGTATCCATGGAGATATCAGAGGAAACAATCTCAAACGTCTTTTCCATCGACCCGGTATAATTGCCGCGTCCTACCACGGTTACCGTCGCCGTGCCCTTATTGACGTTATTCTGGTAGATTATATCATAATCAATATTTCTTTGAAGCTGTACTTTTCTTTCCATGTCGATCAGCGATACATACGGCTCAATTCTGGAACCATGATATGTCTGAGGCACAATATCCTCCATCACCGTTTCTGAAATATCCTTAGGCTCAATTTCAAATGTCGTATTTCGATTGACTCCTACATATAAGCCCATGCCCTTTATGACGACCGTTGCGGTTCCCGCTTCAATATTATTCTCATATTCGATGGTATAATCGATATTTTCCACCAGCTGCTGGGCATCATTATTTCCAGGGCTTACCGTAATTCCCGGTCTGATTTCTTTTCCGGTATAGGTAAAATGTCCCGGCTTCTCAACATAAACGGAAACGGTCGGTACCTTGGTCTGCGGATCAACGTAAGTCACATCATTTCCGCTCGTAATATTAAAAGCCGTTTCCTTTGTCCCAATATAGTTCTTTTGTCCGGTCACAATCACATCCGCCGACCCCTGACGGATATTGTTCATGAATTTTACACTATAATCCTTTCCCTCTGTCAAAATGATCGAGGAATTTGTACTGATGGCATATTCCACATTAAAATCCGGCGTGATTTCTTTTCCGGTATAATATTGATCCGGAATAATGATTTCCTTTGCTTTTGCAAGATCTGCCGGCTGAATCGTAAAATTGTAGGTCTCCTCACCGTAGCTGTAGATTGCCTTCAGGTAGCGGATTTTTATCGTTCCTTCTCCGGCATCGATATTCTCCCCATAGAATACCTCATAATCCAGTCCATTGACCAACGGCTCCTGTGTCAGATCCTTTCCCGGATAGATTTCAACTTTTGGAAGCTGTCTGGCCGTATTGTAGGTCGTTACATATTCACTGACGACCTTGCCCTGAATGGTAACAAAAGGCCGCTCATCCACAATACGGAACGTCTTTTCAAGAACACCGTAGAAATTGCTGCTGGAAAGTCCCATAATCAGAACCTTTGCTGTACCGGCCTCAATATTATCCGAATAGGTCACGGTATAATCTACTCCGTTTTTTAAGGCATAAAGCAGAGTATCTCCCACTTCTTCAACCGTATAGGTAACAATAGGCTCCGGTGTCAGAGCTCCTCCGGTATACAGCTGATCTGCTATCGGATCTGCCTTTGCTGCTTCTGCAATATTTGCCTTTTGAATCACAAACGGATATACTGCATCCTCTTCCGGAACCGTCAGGAAATGAATCTCTGCCTTGGCAATTCCGGCATCGATATTGTCTGTGTAGGTGACCTGATAATCCTTTCCTTCACTCAACTCCGTTCCCCTTCGGGTAATGACAAATTTTGGTGTCTTTGCCCTGCCGTCATATCTTATTTCCTGTGAGGATGCCAGACGTATCTGCAAATCTGAGGCAACGATACGGAAAGAAAGTTCTCTACTCCCAGCATAATTTCCCATTGCTGAAACCATCACTGTTCCTGTTCCAATGTCCGTATTATTCCGATAGGACAGCCGGTAATCGATTCCTTCTACCAGGAACAACGCCGTCCCGGATGTAGTCTTATAGCTGGCATAGATTTCCGGACGAACGGCCGATTTTGTATAGTCCTGATCTGGAATCTCTAAAACATCGGCTTTTTCTATAGAAGCAGGTTCAATCATAAAGCTATAGGTCAAATCCTCAAATGCTTTCTTCCTGCTGATGACTTTGACCGAACCATAGCCTGCATCTATGTTCCTGCCATATTCTACATAGTAATCCTCTCCCTCTTTCAAAGTGATTGAAGCTCCTGTAGAGGTATTCTTTTGAATCTCAACCTTTGGAAGATGACGGGTCCCATCATATTGTGTCTGATATTGGTATGGCTCTTTCTGGTCGAGGGTCACCGCATAATCAGATGTAACAATCAAAAAGTCTTTTTTTACCTGTCCGATATAATTTCCTGTCCCCAGTATCGTGACAGATGCTGTTCCAGGAGCCGTATTATTCTGATAAACAGCGGTATAGTCCCTTTGCGGAATCAATGCATTTCCCTGAAGAAGTATCGTAATCTCCGGCTGAATCTTCTCCCCGGTATAAGCATAGGTGCCAATTTCTCCCACCGCTTCTTCTGTAATCTCTGCCGGAGTAATCGTAAATCCGGTCTGATAGCTTCCTGTCGCTGCCTCAATTTGGATTTTGGCCTTACCTGCATCAAGATTATTCTCATAGGTCACAAAATAATCCGACGGGGATACTTTATCATAGTCTGCTTCTGATTTTCCCTCCCGGTAGTCTTCTTTTTTGACCAAAATCACCTCTGGCATAACCTGCCTGCCGGTATATTGGCAGGAATACCTGGACGGAAGTAACGCTGCCTGACCGCTTACGATCAACGGCAGATACTCGATTTCTTTTTCAATCTGGAAGGTCTGCTTCAAAGAACCATAGTAATTGCTGCCTGATAAAGCCATGGCTATCGCACTGCCGGTTCCGGCTTCGATATTATTCTCGTAGAGAATCTGATAGTCACTTCCTTCTTTTAGGGCAGACGCATCATCCTCTTCTCCTGTTATGGTACGTAATGATACAAGCGGACATATTTCCTGCCCGGTATAAGTCTGATCCGGAATCTCTGCCATTCTTGCCACATCAGAAAGCTTTACTTTTTGAATCTCAAAATGACAAAGCCTGTCCTCCAGATTCTCTGTGGTAAAATGAATCCTTGCACTGGCTGTCCCTGCATTGATATTGTCTGAATAAATCACCTCATAGTCGATTCCTTCAGTTAACTCTTTTTCATTTTTGGTCACAAGAAATGATGGCGTCTTGGCGGTACCATCGTATCGGATCGCAGCTGATGAAATCAGTTCTACCTGAATCCTGCACGGTACGATCTGAAAGAAAAGGACCTTGGTTCCTGTATAATTCCCCTTTGCTGTCAAAATCGCAGAAGCTGTACCCACCGCGATATTATTCTGGTAAGCCGTCTCAAAATCGACTCCCTCGGCAAGAGATATGGACGCACCGGAGGCATTTTGATACTGTCCCTTAATGACTGGCTTCCTCTCCGTTTTTGTAACCTCCTGATCCGGAATCTCCTCCCATGATACATCCTCTAAATCGACCGGTGAGATTGCAAAGCGATAGGATACCTCAAACTGTCCTTTTTCCTCACTGACAATCGTTACCTGCCCCATCCCCGCGTTTTTGTTTTCTCCATATTCTACATGAAAATCCTGTCCATTCTGCAAGATCACGGCTGTTCCTGTCGAAAAACACTGCTTTACCTCCACTTTAGGAAGATGCCTTGTCCCATCATACTCAGCCTGATACTGATATGGATTCTGTCCATCCAAAGTAAATTCATAGGATGTTTTTATGATCTGAAACTCTTTTCTTAACGAACCATAAAAATTACTGTCAGCCAATGCCATGACAAGGACTTTTGCTGTCCCCGGCTGAATATGATTCGAATAAATGACCTCATAATCCTTTTCCTCTTTTAGGAGAGACATTCTCTCTCCCGTTTCCCTTTGAAGGAAAGCTACATTAACAGCCGGGGTGATCTCCGTTCCTGTATAGCTTTGATCTGCAATGTCAGAAATCTCCGCGCATTGTGAAAGATCTGCTTTTTTTATTGTGAAATAACACACCCGGTCCGGCTGATCTTCTGTCAAAAAATGTACCCTGGCACTTCCTGTTCCTGCATTGACATTATCCTGATAAGACACTTCATAGTCCAATCCTTCTGTCAAGGTCTTTGTACTTCCGGCCTCTCCGCGGGTCTTGGTCACAACGACCTTCGGCGTCTTCGGGGTACCATCATATGTAAATGACTGTTCTGTAGCAAGCATGACCTGAACCCCTACATCTACAATTTGAAAATTTAAAAGGAAAGTGCCTGTATAATTTCCAACTGCAAAAACCATAGCACTGCCTGTTCCGACAGAAAGATTGTCCTGATATGATACCTTATAGTCGATTTCCTTTGAAAGATACCTATTGGCGAACTCAAAATCATAAGCAGATAATGCCGGTGTAATTTCTTCCCCTGTATAATCCTGATCCGGAATGTCCTCGAACATTTCTTTTTTGAGTTCTGCCGGATCGATTGGGAAACTATAAACTGCCTCATCAAACTCCTGATTGACACTGATGACCCGGACAGATCCCGTCCCGGCATTGGTATTGACTCCATATTCTACATAAAAATCGATATCTTTATCTAACGTGATCGAAGTCACAGCACTTCCCGTCGTAAGCTGTTTTTTCACTTCTACCACCGGCTGTTTCCTCGTCCCATCATACCTGGCACGATAAAGATACGGACTCTCTCCGTCCAGAGTGATAGAATATGACGTTTTTATTATTTGAAATTGTTTTGTGAGCTGTCCACTGTAATTTCCTATTCCGGTAATCACAGCCTCGGCAATTCCCGGTTCAATATTATTTTTGAACGAGGTGATATAATCCTGATTTAAAATCAAAAGTCTTCCCTGATCATATAAATTGATCTCCGGTATAAGCTTTTCCCCGGTATATCCATAAGAACCAATCTCATCCATGGTAATCCGCCGGGAAGAATCTGATAAAATACTGACAGAAGAAATCTTAAAGGAAGAAGATAAGGTTCCAAACTCTCCTGTCACCCGGATTTTTGCTGTTCCGGCTTCTACATTATTTTCATAAAATACTTCATATTCTGAATCCGTAAGTGCCTCTGTATAGTCGTCTGCTGACTTTTCTTTTCTATAATCCGAACGGTCAATGACCAAAATCTGCGGTCTGATTTCTTCTCCGGTATATTCCTGTACATAACTGGCAGGAAGTACAGCGGAAGATCCACTCACGATTAACATCTGATAGGTCGGAACTGTCTCCGTCTTAGTGATTATAAACTGCTGGGATACGTTCCCTGTATAATTGCCTAGAAAAGTCACATTTGCCGTTGCCTGTCCCGCTTCAAGATGATCTGTATATGTAATTCGATAATCCGTTCCTTCTCTTAAACTAGAAGAAATCCTTTCTGCTGTACTTCCTTCTATCTCCTCTCCACGAATGTAGATTCCATTAACAGGAGTGATATAAGAGCCGGTATATTGGTAGGACGAACCGGAAGCAAGTTTGATTTCTGCCAAATCTGACAAATCCACCGCCTTGACCGTTAATGTTTCTGAAATATCGGAAAGCCCTGGCGTCTCTCCTTCATCGATTTGAAATACATCCGGACTGGTCTCTGTATAGCCAGTTAAAAGCAACAGTTTTTTCGCATTTTCCTCTGAATTTAAACAAGCAGACAAAGAAGACTGTATCGCGCCTGTGCTGGTTGTCAGTGCCTCTTTTGCAAGTGCAAGATTTTGAAGCTGTACACGATAAGAAGCTGCATCTATGACCTTTACTGTCAATCCACTGCCAGTCACAGTACTCAGTCCGACACTGCCCATCGGTGATGCCTTCCATGTCACTGCTGATGAATCTAGAAGTCTCGTAATATCGAACTCTTCTCCGTTAATCGTGGTATAAATATGATAAGATACCGGAATCTCCTCCCCAAAAGAATAAGTAAACTCCGATCCATTCGACGGTGCAGCGTATGATTTCCCATTCACCGCTGCCTCAGAAATCATTGGCGATCGTAGTCCCCAGAAAGTTTCTCCCTGAAACGTAACTACCATCGCCAACGCCAAAACAAATGATACTAATTTTTTTAACCTATTTCTCATACCCCTTCCATCCCTTCTATTCTTTTCTTTTTTTCATTTCATATTTGGTTTTTGACATTAGTATAAAATTTTCAACTTAACTTTATCACATTTTTTTTGTAAATACAATCACTTTTTGTGTTTTCATTGTGTTTTCATTATGTTTTCATTGTTTTTTTATATTTTAAAAATGTTTGTTACTATTTATAAAATTGTCCTACGGTAAATCGTAATAAGCGAAAAAAGCTTCCGGGCAAATACCGGAAGCTTCCTATTTTTTCTATTTTTCCTGTCATAAAATGCCACAGTTCTTTTATCTTTGATCCTTTGGCACATCTTTGATGCTGAAAGAAAATCTTCCCATCTTGTCTTTTCCCATACAGATTACCGTCACTTCATCTCCCAGGGTAAGGACATCCTCTACATGATTGATTCTCTCACGGCAGATCTTAGAAATATGAACCATTCCTTCTTTTCCAGGAGCAAATTCAATAAATGCACCAAACTCTTTAATGCTGACAACCTTGCCCTTGAAAATCTGTCCCTGCTCATAATCTGTCGTAATGATTTCAATCATCTCGACAGCCTGATCAATGCTTTCTTTATCCACTCCGCATACAGAAACTGAACCATCATCTGTAATATCGATCTTCGTATCAGTCCGCTCAATAATTTCGCTGATTGTCTTTCCTCTCTGTCCGACCACTTCACCAATCTTATCCGGATCAATCTGAATCTGAACGATTTTTGGCGCAAGCTCTCCTACATGATCACGCGGTGCTGAGATTGCCTTGTCCATGATTTCATCCAGAATATACATTCTGGCTTCCCTTGTGCGGCTGATTGCCTCCTCTACAATTGGACGTGTCAATCCATGGATCTTGATATCCATCTGGATTGCCGTGATTCCATCACGTGTTCCGGCAACCTTAAAATCCATATCTCCAAAGAAATCCTCCAGACCCTGAATATCGGTCAGGACGATATAATCATCATCCGTCTCTCCTGTTACGAGACCGGCAGAAATTCCGGCAACCGGTTTTTTGATTGGAACACCGGCTGACATCAGGGACATACTGGAAGCACAAATACTTGCCTGAGATGTAGAGCCGTTAGACTCGAATGTCTCTGATACGGTACGTATCGCATATGGAAATTCCTCTTCGGACGGAAGAACCGGAACTAAGGCACGCTCTGCCAAGGCTCCATGTCCGATTTCTCTTCTTCCCGGACCTCTTGACGGTTTTGTTTCTCCTACAGAGTAGGACGGGAAATTATAATGATGCATATAACGTTTGGACGTCTTTAACACATTCAGACCGTCAATTTTCTGAGACTCAGAAAGCGGCGCAAGCGTCGTGACCGTACAGATCTGTGTCTGACCTCTGGTAAACATGGCAGAACCATGAACTCTTGGAATAATATCAATTTCTGCAGCTAATGGGCGAATCTCCTTGATATCTCTTCCATCCGGACGTTTTCTATCCTTTAAGATCATCTTACGAACGGTCTTTTTCTGATACTGGTAAACGGCTTCATCCAACAGCTCCAGCCACTCCTCGTTCTCTTTCAGAGCTTCTGCCAGCTTTTCTTTGATCTGTCGGATATTTTCTTCACGAACCTGCTTTTCATCCGTGAAAACTGCTGTTTCCATTTCCTCCGGTGTTACGATTTCATACATCGCATCGAATAATTCCTGAGGAACAGCACAACTCGTGTAGGAATGCTTTTCTTTTCCACATTCTGCAACGATTTTTTCTGTAAACTCAATGATCGACTGATTGACCTCATGTGCCATATAAATCGCTTCGATCATTTTGTCCTCTTTTATTTCATTGGCTCCCGCCTCGATCATAATGACCTTTTCTTTTGTGGAAGCCACGGTCAGTGCGAGATCAGAAATCATCTGCTGCTCTGCCGTCGGATTGATGATAAACTCACCATCTATCAGTCCGACCTGTGTCGTCGCTGTCGGTCCATCAAACGGAATATCTGAAATCGCAGTTGCAATCGCAGAGCCAAGCATCGCCGTCAGCTCAGGGCTGCAGAGCGGATCCACGCTCATGACAAGATTATTTAACGTGACATCATTCCGATAATCCTTTGGAAACAGTGGTCGCATTGGCCGATCGATCACGCGTGAGGTCAGGATGGCATTTTCTGATGCTTTTCCTTCTCTCTTATTAAATCCTCCCGGAATTTTCCCTACGGAGTACATCTTTTCTTCATACTCTACGCTCAGTGGAAAGAAATCGATTCCCTCCCGAGGTTTTTCTGATGCTGTGGCTGTCGATAAAACGGTGGTGTCACCGTAGTGAATAAATGCTGCACCATTCGCCTGCTTTGCGACTCTTCCAACATCTACTGTCAGAGTACGCCCTGCAAGCTCCATTGAAAAACTTTTGTACATCTTTTTTCTCCTTAATCCTCAGCCTGTTATTTTCTAAGTCCTAAACGCTCGATCAAGCTACGATATCTCTCAATATCCACTTTTTTCAGATATGCTAACAATCTACGTCTGTGACCTACCATTTTTAATAATCCACGTCTGGAATGATGATCCTTCTGATGAATCTTTAAATGCTCTGTCAGCTCCTGAATCCGTGCTGTCAATAATGCAATCTGTACCTCCGGCGAACCAGTATCTCCTGCTGTTCTGCCATACTCTTTCATGATTTCTTCTTTTCTTTCCTTGCTAATCATTGTGATTTCCTCCTTGATTATATATGATTTTATTTGTAAACGCCCGGTATCTCTTTAGAAACAGGATACCATCACTAAGTCTGCGGCTGGAGTATCCTGCAAACTGAGTGTGGGCTTTTCACACGCTACTTAGTATAACATCCAAAGACATAAATGTAAAGCAGTTTTTAAAACAAACGAATCATCTTTACCGGTGACCGGTAATACATATCCGTGGTTGTAATCCCCTCCCGGGAGTTTTTTGCATGGACTACCATTCCATCTCCCATATAAATAGAAACATGATTGATGGTTCCCTCTCCATCTGCATAAAAAATCAAATCTCCCGGAAGCAGCTCATCTACGGAAATTTCTCTCCCACATTCGGCCTGTGCTCCGGAATAATGTGGAAGGTCGATGCCATATGCTGCATAAAGCTGCATGGTAAACCCGGAACAGTCAATTCCATCTGTCAGGCTTGTCCCGCCCCAGACATAGGGATTTCCAATATAGCTGCAGGCTGCCGATACGAGCTGTTCTCCTGCACCCCCGGTTTCTTCTGCTGACACGGCTTTTTCCAATGTCTTTTCCACAGAGATATAATCTGCACTGACATATCCTTTGGTGTCATCAATTTCCACCTCTGCCCAACCGTCATCCACGGAAAGGCAGGAAATCGTTTCTCCCTCATCCACCTGGGAAATGACCTTTGAGTCCTGGGAGGCTTTTTTTCTTACATTCAGAGTATCTGCCTGAATGACGGCAACCTCCTGCGCAAATTCTTCTGCTTCTTTAGAAGCCTCTGTTCCGGTCAGAAGATATTCATTTTTTACATATCCTTCGATCTCACCGGAACGAATTTTCGTCCATTCCTCTTCTTCTTCTATGATTTCACAGCCGGAGCCTTTATTCAGATGTCCGGCAATCTCCGCTTCCTCCGATGGCTCTATCCTGATGTTTAAATAATCCTCCACCTTCGGCATGCCAAGTTCATCAAAACCGCTGATTTCCTCTGCCGGATTCTCGTTTTCCTGCTCTGGAAAGAAGGAATCCGCTTCGACCTGTTCTGCTTTCTCCTGCTCTTCTTCCATCTCCTGCCCGGATGCGTCATTTACAGATTTCTTTGATGAATCTTCTGCCGCCCCTGACGAGACCTCGTTTTTAGTTTCTTCTATTTCTTTTTTGTCAGACTGATTTACTGTCACCCTTGCCGGCTCTTCCATCATGCGCAGGATTTCCTCTCCGATTCCGGCTGTTAAGCCCTCCATGATATTCGGGCGGGCGGGCAGCATTTCTCCCGTCAGTAAAACCTCTGTCTTTCCTGCCGCCCGGACCATTGGAAAACAGACGCCCACGGAAGCTGAAATTACAAGTCCTCCGGTCAACGCGGCCAACAGATATCGTTTTCTCTTTAAATTTCTAACCATAATTCCTCCCGTACCTTGATTCCTGGTAAACAGCCGAAACCACTTGAATAGGAACATCGGCTGTGAAATGAACTTATAGGAAACAAATCAATTCGTTTCCTATATCAATGATTCTTCCCTGATTATTGATAAATATAACAGTAAAATCTGTTATATTTAATTTTTTTGTAATATATCTGTAATATTTGGTACGAGATTATAGCACGAAACCCTTTATTTGTCAAATACCGTATCTTCTTCAGCAATCGCAAAGGACATGCTGACCGCATGATCTGCCATCCGTTCCATTCCTGAAATGATATCCGTATAGATCATGCCGGCATCCGGGGAGCATTTTTTCTTTTGAATCCGTTTTACATGGGCACGCTGAATTTCCCTTTCCTTTTGGTCGATTTCCTCCTCCAGCCTGGAAATTTCCGATAGATGCTCCTGTGTATTTTCTACAAACGTTATGATCGCATAATCAAAAATCTGATCCACCAATGCCGTGATCTCTTTCAGCTCCTTGACCGCTTTTTTGGAAAATGAAAAGCCTTTTTCCATGCGAAGCTCTGCCGCCTTGACAGCATTATCCGCATGATCCGCGATTCGCTCGATATCATTTACCACATGAAGCAGTGCCCCAAGGCGGTTCTGGTCTGAGGTCGGAATCGTCATCTGATTGATTCTGACCAGATAATCTGTAATTTCCCGGTCAAGATAGTCAATCTGGCGTTCAGTTTTATGTGCCTTTTGGATGGTTCTCTCATCCATCGTCATCAATGCCTGCACGCCCCGGTTCACGTTGGCCTTTGCCATGTGAGCCATCCGCTCAATTTCTTTGATTGCCTCCGTTGTAGCAAGTGTCGGGGAGAAAATCGCATTATCTCCAATATACTCCAGATAAAATTCTTCCTCCTGCTGCTTGTCCTCTCCGGGTATGATCAAATAGGTCAACTTGACGATCTGCTTTGCGAATGGAAACAAAAGGATGACCTGAAAAATCTTAAATGCTGTATGCGCATTGGCCACACACCGCCCCATGTTGTTCCCGGAAATCGTAAGAATCATTTGTTCGATCAGATCTATGTCAACGGTCAAAAGAAGATACAAAATAATACTTCCAATGATGTTGAATAAAAAGTGAATCATTGCAGCTCGCTTTGCATCCTTTTTTCCGGCAAGAGAAGCCAAAAGCGCTGAAGCACAGGCTCCTATATTGCATCCCAAAATAATAAAGAAACAAATTTTTAGTTCCAAAAGTCCCTGATTTGCCATCAACAAAATGATACTGACGGTAACGGAGGAGCTTTGAATGACAGCTGTAACGACCGTTCCGATCAATACCGCCAGAAGATGACTGTGGAGGGAAGTCAGCACATTGGTCAGCGTTTCATTATTTTTGATATTTTCCATTGCGGAAGACATTTCCGTCAATCCCATGAACAGAATTCCAAATCCAAGAACAATCTGCCCGACCTTCTGGACTCGGTTGTTTTTCATGAACGTTGACATCACAACACCGGCAAACAAAAAAACCGGCGCAATCTCAGATAAATTAAAAGCGACCAGCTGGGATGTGACTGTCGTACCGATATTTGCGCCAAAAATAATTCCCGCCGCCTGATTTAAGGTCATCATCCCGGAGTTGACAAAGCTGACGGCAATGACCGTCATGGCGCTGGAAGACTGAATTGCCGCAGTAAATACAATACCGACGAACAGACCCAGAAACTGATTCGTCGTCAGCACTTCCAAAATTCCTCGAAGCTTTCCTCCTGCTGCATTTTCCAAGCCTTTGCTCATTAGGTTCATTCCAAACAAAAACAACCCCAATCCACCAAGAAGCCCTAGAAAAATCGACATACTGTTTCCTCCTATCTCTTTTCCGCACCGGCCATCCTTTTTTTGACCGAACCATCTTTGATTCGCCTTTTTGCCTCTATTTTATCCTGTTCAATCTGCTCTTTCAGCTTCTCTACGGAAGAAAATCTCTGCTCGTTTCTCAAAAAATCCAATAACATGACACGCAGATGTTTTCCGTAAAGATTCCCGGAAAAATCAAATAGGTTTGTTTCTATAGAAAGGTGTTTTCCTTCGCTGACGCTCGGACGACATCCGATGTTGGTCATTCCATAGAACTGAGTGCCATCCTCCAGCTCAACTTTCGAAAGATAAGCTCCGTTCGGCGGAAGAAGCTTTCCCACCGCCGGGAGCAGATTAGCCGTAGGTATATCAATGGTACGCCCAAGCTGCTGTCCATAGACAACGAGCCCATCCACAAAATAGGGATGTCCCAAAAGTTCTTCTGCCTCTCTCATACGGTGTTCCGCAATACATGCCCGGATCCGACTGCTGCTGATTTTTTCCTCATACAGCTGTTCTTTTGGAATTTCATGTACCTGATATCCATAGCGTTCTCCCAAATGCCGAAGCAGAGATACCTCTCCTCTCCTTTGATATCCAAACCGAAAATCCGGGCCAATAAAAAAATCGGTCACATGAAAATCGGAACAGATCGCTTCAACAAACTGCTCCGGTTCCATTCTTTTTATTGTTTCATCAAAATACGCTTCGATCAGATAATCCGTCCCTCTGCTCTCAAAAATCCATTGCCGTTCCTCTTCTGTCGTCAAAAGCTTTGAGGCAATTGGTGTCATCGGGGCAGAGGCAGAATTCGAAAATGTAAAGACTGCCAGTTTCTCTCCTGTCTCTTCGGCCCGTTCCTTCGCCAGACGCAGAAGCTTTTGATGACCCAAATGAATGCCGTCAAATTTTCCCAGTGTCATCACCGTCTGTTCTGAATCCGGAAATTTCTGACCTTTTTTCCAATTTAAAAGTTTTTTCATTCTTCTGTCCTTATAGGAATCGCTTTACCGGACGTACCCATTGGTTTTCTTCCTCATAATGATATATTCCAATAAAGCTCTTCGTTTCATCATAAATCCTGACCTGTTCCTCCACTCCAAGAAATGGCTCATCCATCCATTCTTTTCTTAGCGGATTTCCATTGATCACATACTTTTCAAAGCCTGGTCTGACAGTGAAAGAAGGCAGCTCTTGAAACAAACGATCGATGGGGGTAATCAATTCCAAGAGACGTCCCTGCGCCTTCCACTGCTCGATTTCTGAAAGCGTTTTTGCCTCCTGAAGCGTAAAACAATCTACCCGAGTCCGCACCAGATGTTCCATACAACCACCGCAGCCACAGGCCTGACCAATATCATGGCAAAGGGTACGGATATAGGTCCCTTTCGAACAGGTGACTTTCATCTCCACCCGCGGAAGATCAATTTTTTTTATTTCCAGTTCATAAATAAAAATCTTCCGTTTCTTTCTCTCAACGGTCTTCCCCTCTCTGGCCAGTTCATATAACCGTTTCCCCTGAACCTTGCATGCCGAATACATCGGCGGAAGCTGCCAGATCTCTCCCTGGAATCCTTCGATGACGGAACGCAGCTCTTCTAATGTCACATGGACATCCTGCTCCCTTATCACCGTTCCGGAGCTATCCTGCGTATCCGTTTCCACGCCCAAAAGAAGAGTGGTCTCATAGGTCTTTTGTTTCTCCGTCAAAAGTTCGCACACCTTCGTCGCCGAGCCCAGACAGACCGGTAATACCCCACGGGCGTCCGGATCCAGTGTCCCGGTATGCCCGATTTTTTTCATTTTTAAAATTCCGCGAAGCTTTGCCACCACATCATGGGAGGTATAGCCCGGTTCCTTACAGACATTTATGATGCCCTTCATACTTTTCCCTTCCCGACGCATTCACTGCGTCATAATGGTAGTACTTTCCTCTTCCAGCAAAGGCTTCATCTGCGGCTCCATCTGAAGGGTGAGATTATTGATCACATCATGCGGTGAGCCTGTCATGGTACAACCGGCTGCCCGTACATGACCACCTCCTCCAAAATGAGAAGCAATGGTTTCCACATTGATCCTTCCATTAGAACGCAGACTGACCTTATACTCCTGAAGTCCCACTTCATATATCAGCATTGCTACCTCGACGTCCTTTGTGATTCGAAGCTGGTTCACGATTCCATCCAAATCTTTTGGTTCCACACCATGAAACTTTAAATCACTTTGTTTCAGCACACTGAAAATACACTTGTTGTCATAGATCATCATGCTCTCTAACAGAGCCCTGCCAAGAATCTGATTCTGGGCATAGGTCTTTTTGTAATAGGTCTCATCAATAATCTTTGAGTAGTCAATTCCCGTTTCCATCAGCTTTGCCGCAATTCTCATCGTCTTTGGACTTGTGCTATTGTACTGAAAAACGCCGGTATCATGTACTATTCCCAAATAGATACACTCTGCTATTTCCTTGGTTATCTTTTCCGGTTCCAGAAGTTCATAAATCAGTTCGGCCGTAGAGCTTTTCTGCGGATAGATATGAGGTACATCTGAAAAACCAAAATTACTGATGTGATGGTCGATACAGCAGGTGCGCTTCGCTGATTCAAACGCCGGATAGAACTCTCCTAATCGTCCCGTATCTCCACAATCAAGGGCAATGAACAGGTCATAAACAATATCTTCTTTTAATGTATGTAAGATCTGATCCGACCGTTTTAAAAACCGAAAGGAGTCTGGAAGATTCTCCAGATACAGATCGACCTGAAGCTGTGGATAATATTCTACCAGATAATTATACAGGCCCAGGGTCGAGCCTGCGCAGTCTCCATCCGGATTTTTATGACCGGCAATTGCAACTGTTCCTACATCTTTTAAGATTTCATTAATTTTTTCCATTCTGTCATCTCCATTTCCTGATCCAGAACTCTCTTCTTACCTTTGATCTGCCAAAGGGTGATTTACCTCGTCGATCAGCTTCGACATCGTCACTCCATATTCGATCGAATCATCTAAAATAAACTGAATCTGTGGGGTGTTTCTTAAATTTATCTTTCTTGCCAGCTGACTTTTTATAAAGCCAGATGCACTTTTTAACGCAAGAATGGAGTTCTTTTTTTCCTCTTCTGTTCCAAGAACACTGATATAAGCTTTCGCTGTCTTTAAATCCGGTGCGACATCGACCTTGACGACAGAAGTCATCATAGGAAGCCTCGGATCTTTGATATCATTGCGGATGATATTGGAAAGCTCATGCATCACTTCTTCATTGATCCTGATATTTTTTATACTGTTTTTTCTCATTTTCTCTCCACTTCTACCATCGTATATGCCTCGATGCTGTCTCCTTCTTCGATGGCATCAAAACCTTCAAAAACAAGACCACATTCGAAACCAGCCTTGACCTCTTTCACATCATCCTTGAACCTCTTTAAGGATGCCAGCTTTCCTTCGTAGATCTGTTCTCCCTCACGGGACAAACGAATGGAACAATCACGTTCGAACACACCATCCAGCACGTAGGATCCGGCAATTTTTCCTGTCTGGGAGGATTTGAAAATCTGACGAATCTCTGCATGGCCAAGTACTTTTTCTTCATATACCGGCTCTAACATTCCCTTCATCGCAGACTGAATATCTTCAATCGCATTGTAAATAACCTTATACAGACGAACATCTACTCCCTCATGCTCTGCCGTGGATTTTGCCATTGCATCAACACGAATATTGAAGCCGATGATGATTGCATTGGATGCGCTTGCCAGACTGACGTCTGATTCATTGATTGCACCGACTCCCGCATGGATGATCTTGACTACGACTTCTTCATTCGAAAGCTTTAAGAGACTCTGTTTCAATGCTTCTACCGATCCCTGAACGTCTGCCTTTAAAATCAGGTTCAGCTCTTTTAAGTTGCCTGCCTGAATCTGTGAGAACAGATCGTCTAATGACATTTTCATCTTGGAATCTTCAATCAGTTTTGCTTTATTCTGGGAAACATAAGCATCAGAGAAGCTTCTTGCCTCTTTCTCATTATCAAAGGCAACAAAGGTCTCTCCTGCTTCTGGGACATCGCTGAGTCCTAGGATCTCCACCGGAGTAGAAGGCCCTGCCTTTTTCACTCTGCGTCCCTTATCGTCCATCATCGCACGAACCTTACCATAACATGGACCTGCTGCGATTGGATCTCCGACCTTCAAGGTACCTTTCTGAACCAGAACTGTTGCCACGGTTCCTTTTCCCTTATCAATTTTTGCCTCAATGATCAGACCTCTCGCATTTCTCTTTGGATTGGCTTTTAATTCGCACATTTCAGCAGTTAATAAAATCATCTCTAAGAGATTGTCGATTCCCTCATGTGTCTTCGCGGAAACCGGAACAAAAATGGTCGTACCGCCCCAATCCTCTGAAATCAACTGGTACTCTGAAAGCTCCTGTTTTACCCGTTCAATATTTGCTCCCGGCTTATCGATTTTATTTACAGCAACAATAATCTCTACACCGGCCGCTTTGGCATGGTTGATTGCCTCAACTGTCTGCGGCATGACACCGTCATCTGCTGCCACGACCAGGATGGCGATATCCGTCGAATTCGCTCCTCTCATACGCATTGCTGTAAACGCCTCATGTCCCGGGGTATCTAAGAAAGTAATCTTATCTCCATTGACATCCACCACATAAGCACCAATATGCTGTGTAATTCCTCCTGCCTCGCGGTCGATGACATGAGAATTACGAATCGCATCCAAAAGAGAAGTCTTTCCGTGATCGACATGACCCATAACGCAGACAACCGGCGGACGTTTTACCATCTTGGATTCGTCCTCTTCCTCCTCCCGAAGGAGTTCTTCGATAACATCGACCTTTTCCTCCAGTTCAGCGATACAGTTGAATTCCAGAGCGATCTCCTCTGCCTGGTCAAAATCGATTTCCTGATTTACGGTTACGACCTTTCCCTGAAGGAACAGCTTTTTGATAATCTCGGAAGCAGAAACCTTCATTTTTTCTCCTAACTCCCGAACTGTCAGGGACTCCGGAATAATGATATTTTTGATTGTCTCTTCTTTCTTCTCCGGTTTCTTCGGCTGTCCTGCCGGCTTCTTTTTCGTATTATTCTTTTGTCCCTTGCCGTAGAACAGATCCTCGTGTCCACTGTTTTTGTTATTTTTTCTATTTTCTCTTTCCCGATCACGTTCTTTATCGTTCTGGTTCTTTTTGTTCCGCTCCTGACCGGATGGCTTCATTTCTTCCTGGTACATCTTATTGATTCCGCGGTCTAAATTGCTCATGCCGCGGTTCCCTCCGCCAAAGCGTCCCCCTTTATTATCCCTATTATTCCGTCCATCTCCATTATTGAAACGGTTTCCTCCACGGTTTTCTCCGCGTCCTTCTCCGTTATTGAAGCGGTTTCCTCCGCGGTTCTCACCACGGCCTTCTCCGTTATTAAAACGATTTGTGCGGTTTCTTCCATCGCTGCCGCTGCGTCCCCCGCGATTTTGATTTCTCTCTGAATTTGACGAACGTTTCTCATACCCATGTTGAGATGATCTGGACGAATTTCTGCCTTCAGCCCCTGATCTGGAGGTGTTTTTCTGCTCTGCGTTCGCTGCCGGTCTTGCGGCATTCTTCTGTTCTGTGCTGCCTGCAGGTTTTCCCACATTCTTTGACTCGGCATTTGCTGTCGGCTTTGCTATATTCTTCTGTTCTGCGCTTCCAGCAGTTTTTGCTGCATTCTTTGGTTCTGCATTCACTGCAGGATTGGTTTTGGCTGCGACCTTCTGCTCTGTCTTTTGAACCAGTTTTTCTACTGCTTTTTCCACTGCCTTGATCGGTGCCGGAATGCCCTTATGTTCTTCCGGATTTTTCCGAATGGCTCCACCCTTCTTTTCTGCCGGTACATCCTTTGCTTTCTGCTCCTCAGGACGTTTTTTGGCCGGACGTCTCTGCGGCTTCATTGTGCTGTTCTGCGGATGAAATACAACATTTTTATTGTTGCTGTTCTGTGGGTGAAATACCCTGGTAATATTTGGCTTCTTTGTTTCCTCTGGTTTTTCTGATTTTTTTTCTTCCACGTTCGTCTCCTCTGGGTTTTTGCCCTCCAGTTTACTTCTACTCTCTTTTTTCTCTATCTTTTCTGCTGACTGCTCTGGTTTGCCCTCTTTTCCCTTTTTTGCTTCTGACTGATTCAGTTTTTCAAAGCTGCTCTGTACCATATCTGCCTGTTCTGGCGTTAAGGTACTTTGATGACTTTTGACATCGATCTGATGAACTGCTAAAAACTGCAGAACCTCCCTTGATGTTTTCCCGATTTTCCTTGCCAATTCATGTACTCTGATGTTCGCCATACACGGTCCCTCCATTTTCTTTTCTATTTTTTTCCTCTAATCTATCCTGAATGGATTGTGCCAGCCCCTGATCCAATACTGCTAATGAAGCCCTACTTTCATTTCCAATTGCATGCCCCAACAAGTCCATATCTCCATAGCAGTAGATGGGTACATGATAAAAATGACATTTGTTCTGAAACATCTTCTTCGTATTTGCTGACGCATCATCCGCCACTACGACCAAATATGCTTTTCCTGCCTTGATCATTTTCTCTGTCATAAACTCTCCGCTGGCAATATTTCCAGAGCGCTTTGCAAGGCCCAGCATAGATAATACTCTATCTCGCTCCAAGCTTCTTCATCTCCTCAGTCAGGTATTCATAAATCTCCGGCGGAATCGATGTCTTTAATGACCGTTCCAAGCCATGATTCTTTTTTGCCTTATTAAAGCATTCCATATCGGCGCATAAATAGGCGCCTCTTCCGTTTTTTCTGCCGGTCGCATCCACCAAAAGAATCTCCTTTTTGGTCTCTTCCTCTGTCGTTTTCAACACCCGGATCAATTCCTTTTTGTTTTTCATTTCTCCACATCCGACACATTTTCTTAACGGAATTCTTTTTGCTGTGCTCATACTTCTCTCTTTCTGACGCATTTACTGCTCATCACTTTCTAACTCTTCCGGCATTGCCTCACCATACTCTTCTGAAGATTCCGGCTCCGATTCAAACTCCTCAGGATCATCTTCCCCCGGCTCATAAGCTGTTTCCCCGTATTCATCATCCTCGTAATATTCTCCCTCGAAATCATAATCCTCGTACTCCGTATATTCCCCATTCTCATCATAATATCCGTTTCCGTAGAATTCATCCAGCTCTCCTGCTTCCCTGGCCTGTGTTTCACTCTTGATATCAATCTTAAAACCGGTCAGTTTTGCTGCCAGTCTGGCATTCTGTCCTTCTTTTCCGATTGCCAAAGAAAGCTGATAATCCGGAACGATGACCTGCGCCGTTTTTTCATCCGAATCAGCACTGACCAAAATGACCTTGGCCGGACTCAGCGCATTTTCAATTAATACGGCACAATTATCACTCCAATTAATAATATCGATTTTTTCTCCACGAAGTTCCTTGACGATAGCATTGACCCTTGAACCGTTCAATCCAACACAGGCTCCGACCGGGTCTACATTTGGGTCATTGGAAAACACTGCCATTTTGGTTCGGGAGCCTGCCTCTCTTGCAACACTTTTGATCTCAACGATTCCGTCGCGGACCTCCGTGACCTCTTCTTCGAACAGACGCTTTACAAATTCCGGATGTGTTCTGGAAACTAAGATTCTAGGTCCCTTAGTCGTATCCTTTACCTCCAGTACATAAAGCTTTAAGCGCATATTTGGCAGATATTTTTCATTTCGCACCTGCTCCTTGTCACTAAGGATAGCGTCTACCTTTCCAATATTTACACTAATATTGTTATTATTTCTTCTTTGAATGATTCCGGTCACAATATCTCTCTGCTTTTCATAATACTGTTCGAACAGGACTTTTCTTTCCTCTTCTCGGATTTTCTGAAGAATAACGTTTTTGGCATTGGTCGTAGCAATTCTCCCGAACTCTTTTGACTTGATTGGTATCCTGACGATATCCCCTAATTCATACCTTGCATTTTTCATTCTCGCCTCTGTCAGACTGATCTGCGTCACCGGATCCTCGACCTCTTCCACAACGGTCTTTTCCGCATAAACTTCAAACTCACAGGTCTCCTTATCAATATTTACATGCATATTCTCTGATTTTCCAAAATGATTTTTACAGGCTGTGATCAAAGAATTCTCAATTGCCTCTAGAAGCGTATCTTTACTGATGTTTTTCTCTTTTTCCAAAAGAGTCAGTGCCTCATATAACTCGTTATTCATTTTCTTTCCTCCTAAATAAATGCCAGTTCATATCTGACTGTTTTCCCCTATCTAAGGAACAGTGCATTTTGTTACGATAAACAGCGAAGCTGTGAATAGTAACAAATTCAGTGCGAAATGTATAGGTTATTTTCGCACAGTTCCTAAAAATCAAACGCAAGCCGGATCAATGCGATATCTTTTCTCAAAAAGCAACTGTCATCGATAGTTACCGTATCCTGATCATATGCGGTCAAAATCCCACGGAACTCCTTTTTTTTGTCTATTGCCCGGTAGAGCTTCCCTTCGACCTCTTGCCCGAGACTGCGTTTAAAATCCTTTTCTTTTTTTAATGGTCTTCCAAGCCCTGGAGAGCTCACTTCAAAAATATAAGCATCCTCCACAAAATTTTCACGATCCAGGATCTCATCTGCCGCACGGCTCACGACTTCACAGTCATCTACTGTAATCCCACCCGGCTTATCAATATATGCACGTAAATACCAGTCGCTTCCCTCTTTTACATATTCGGTATCGACCAGCTCAAATTGATGCTCTTCCAAAATCGGCAGCAAAATCCGCTCCAGACGCTGTTCATATTCCTCATGCTTTGACATACCGATATCTCTCCTCCCTTCTTTTCCAAAATAGAGAAGAGTGGACAACCGCCCACTCTTTCGCATCTAACATCATAAACTTTTTATAGAATAACACGTTCAATTCATAATTGCAAGTGTTTTTCTCCAGATTCTATTGCTTTTTTTTCAAAAATACGTTATTTTTATAAGAAAGAACCCATAAAATTATGAAAGCTGAGGAACTGTCCCAACATCGCCTGTACTTCATGTACGGGATTTTGGTTCGATTTTTCCTAAGGAAGGAGTTGTTTCGTTTTTGCAATCTGCTGATATTATCTCTTTAATCATTCTTCTGATTCTTCTCTTACTATCTGCATTTTTTTCCTCTGCGGAAACTGCTTTTACTACTGTGAATAAAATCAAAATGCGCTCTCTTTCAGAGAATGGGAACAAGCGTGCCGCAAAGGTTCTTCGCATTACGGAGCAATCCGGCAAGATGCTGAGCGCTATTCTGATTGGCAATAATATTGTAAATCTTTCTGCTTCCTCATTGATGACTACGTTGGCCATCCGCGCCTTTGGAAGCTTCGCCGCCGGTATTGCGACCGGAATTTTGACCGCCCTGATTCTAGTCTTTGGAGAAATCATCCCAAAGACCTTAGCCACGCTCTATGCAGATTCTATTTCTATGGCCTACAGCGGCAGCATCCATCTTCTGATGCATCTGCTTACTCCCTTGATCTGGCTGGTCGATCATATTTCTGTCTTTTTTCTCCGCATCCTCCAGATCGATGCAGGAAAACAGAAACGTCTGATGACCGAAAAAGAGCTTCGTACTATTTTAGCCGTCAGCCAGGAAGACGGTGTGATTGAAACAGAAGAACGTCAGATGATTTATAATGTATTCGACTTTGGCGATACTTATGCCAAAGATATTATGGTTCCGCGAATCGATATGACCTTTTTAGATGTTCAGTCAAGCTATCCGGAATTGCTTGCCTTGTTCAAGGAATACAAATATACCCGTTTCCCGGTCTATGAAGGATCCACCGACAATGTCATCGGCATTTTAAATATCAAGGATGTTTTTTTAGATCATGGTACCGATCCTTCCCTAAAAAAATCCTTTTCCATCCGCGACTATATCCGGGATGCATATTTCACCTATGAACATAAAAACACGGCGGAACTTTTTCTGGAAATGAAGAATTCTTCCATCAATATTGCTATCGTACTGGATGAATATGGAGCCACTGCCGGGCTTTTGACCCTGGAAGATCTCTTAGAGGAAATCGTAGGGGAAATCCGTGATGAATATGATTATGATGAGGAGGATTCCATTCATAAAATCTCCGATCATGATTTTATCGTAGACGGTTCTGCGCGGTTAGACGATCTAAACGAGCTCCTTCCGGTATCCCTAACCTCTGAAAACTATGATTCCATCAACGGATATTTGATGGAACTCTGCCGTCATCTTCCAAAATCAGGCGAAAAAATCACCTCTCCGGATGGACTGCTTCATTTCGAAATCCTTCGAATGAAAAAACGACGGATTGAAAAAATACGGATACGATTTTTGGGTGACCCGGTGCCGACGGATTAGAATTCCTCTGCTTTTGAGGCTCTGATTTAAGGAACTGTTCTTACTGGATGTTATTTTGAAACGGATGAATGATTTTTTTGACGGATGCCAGAAGCTCCTTGACGAAATAATAATTTTCATGAAATCTTTTGCAGTTCAGGTTTTTTCCCAAAAACCGAATCAGACTGCCTTGATAAAATGCATTTTGGAAGCGGACATTGTAGGGAATGACCCCCAGCCGATCTTTGGGAATCCGATAGATTCTTTGAATATTTCCTGCATTATACGTGGAATGATAATCATAGTTCCCGATAAGGTACAGCATTTTTTCTTGAAATTTCTGCCGCCTGGAAAAAAAAGAATCTAAGACGGCCGGATTCTGTGGAAGGGTCACAATAATCCGGTCGGCATATTTTAAGATTTCTTCCGTCAGCTCTCCATAACTGCTTCCTGCATCAAAACAGGTGAAGTCGGCAAATCGTTCTGTGACTGTCGAGATATTTTTGATTTGATAGAAAAGATTCTTTTCAAAGAGCTCTTTGTGAAGCTTTTCACTAGAAGGAATGTAAAATGCCCGGTCGCACCAGACAGGGACCAGGACCTGTTGAACTACTTCCTCCGTCAGCTCGCAAAATTTGCTTTTATGTATCAGATAGTCGATTCCCCGGTTTCGAAGATAAGAATACTCCTCCTTGATCTGACACCGCTGTTTTCTATCGACCAGTGCACCCTCGATGGGATTTAAATCAAATCTGCACTGCACCATTAATGTCTTATATTGATAGGTCTGTGCCGCTGCAAGCGCGACCAGGAGCATATTGCTGGTCGTTCCTACATGCGCTGCATTTCCTCCCCAAAAAACAATTTTCATATTGTCTCCTATTCTGTTACTATTCTG
>CADBUD010000075.1 GCA_902797785.1 uncultured Lachnospiraceae bacterium | reverse complement strand
CCGGCGTGGCGGAACTGGCAGACGCCCGGGACTTAAAATCCCGTGGGTAGTGATACCCGTACCGGTTCGATTCCGGTCGCCGGCATGAAAAGCCTTGATTATTCGAGGCTTTTTTTGTTATCAGTCTGAAGACAGAATTATGAGATAATATCCCAATATCCGGATGTAATAGAAAGTATACATTACCAAAAAAGCTCCCCTAATATTACAAGGGGAGCTTCTTCTAATGAAACAGAAAAAATTTTAGATAATTCCTTTTTGCTTCAACTCTTTTGTATGTTTATTTAGTAAGCGGTTGATACGTTCATAAGGATTTAAAAGTTCGCTGATGGAAAGATCATGATTCAACATATCAACAATAAATGCAATATATTTGCTCATGTTGCAATTGACATAATACTCTTTGGATAAAAGCTCTGGCGTCTGATAGACCAGATTTGTGGTAAGCAGGCGGTCAAAAATACCTTTCTCATAGGCCTGATCAAACTTTTCCATTCCATTGGTAAAGAGACCGAAGGTTGCAGCAAGAAAAATCTTTCTTGCTTTTCTGGCCTTTAACTGTTCTGCAACCTCTAAGATGCTTTCGCCGGAGGAAATCATATCATCTACAATAAAAACATCTTTATTTTCTACCGAGCTTCCTAAAAATTCATGTGCTACAATAGGATTTCTGCCATTGACAATTCGGGTATAATCGCGTCTCTTATAGAACATTCCCATATCGATACCTAACACATTGGCAAGATAGATGGCACGTCCCATGCCACCTTCATCAGGACTGATGATCATCATATTATCACTGTTGACAATTAGGTCAGGTTCAGCTTTTAATAGTCCTTTGATAAACTGATAAGCTGGCTGAACTGTTTCGAAACCGTTCAAAGGAATGGCATTTTCGACGCGGGGATCGTGAGCGTCAAAGGTGATAATATTTTCTACGCCCATGTTGACAAGCTCATGCAGTGCAATGGCACAGTCTAAGGACTCTCTGCCGTTACGTTTATGCTGGCGGCTCTCATATAAGAATGGGATAATTACCGTAATACGGCGGGCTTTTCCACCAATTGCGGCAATGACACGTTTTAAATCTTGAAAATGATCATCTGGAGACATATGGTTTTCATATCCGCAGACCTTATAGGTCAGGCTGTAGTTTGTTACATCGACCATAAGAAAGATGTCATCTCCACGGACGGATTTTGAAATGATTCCTTTGGCTTCGCCGGTTCCAAAACGGGGCACAGAGACATCAATGATATAGGAATCCTTTTGGTAACCGTTTAAGGCAATGTTGTCTTTGTGTTCATTTTTCCGTTTGGTTCTCCAATCTACCAGATATTCATTGACCTGTTCGCCAAGATCTCGGCAGCTTTCGAGAGGAATCAGACCTAAAGGACCTACGGGAATAGTTTCAAGGGTACGTTCGCTTTGCTTTAACATTTTTTATCCTCCTAATTAGATAGCTTTTTCTGAATCCGGATATCCTTTCCGGTCAGCTTTACAATGTGGTAATTGCTGGAAATTCTTGAAAAGGTTCGTTCAGAATAGAGCTCACGCAATGTACCGAATGCTAGGTTAGTAGAAATAATCGTTGATTTGTTTCGAAGCTCCCGTTCGTTGATAATTTGGAACAGACTGCTTGAAACGAATTGATTCGTGACCTCAGTACCAAGGTCGTCAATGATGAGGAGATCAGAATCAAATATATGTGCACCGTCATCTGCTAAGGCATCTTCTCTATGAAATGCAATGTCAGAAAGAAGTTCAAAAATTTCATGTGCTGAATAGTATATGACGGAGTGCGAGCGATCTATTAATTCTTTCGCAATACAATGAGAAAGAAAGGTCTTGCCAACGCCGGTATTTCCTAAAAACAAAATATTTTCTGTTGAGATATCAAAATTTTTAAGGAACAATTGACTGATGTGATAGGCACGGGTAGCATTTTTTAAGGAACTTGGATTCCCATCATCATCTGGATAGTAGTCAAAGGAAAAGTTTTTGAAATTTTCTTTTTCCAAAATTGCTTCCAGTCCTGATTGGGAATAGCAAAGGCGGATGATGGCACGTCGGAAACAATCACATTTTTCATTACCAATATAACCGGTATCATGACAGAGTGGACAATCATAAGGGGGAGTCAGATAATCTGACGGATATCCCATGTCATGAAGCAGTTGATTCTTCTGGTGAATCAAATTGTCTCGTATGCGCTTTTGCTCTTGCGGGGAAGAAGATTCTCCGTTCAAGCGGCGTTTTGCCTGTTCAATGGAAACAGAGGATAATTCATCCTCAAGCTGTTTAATGTTCGGGTTCTGCGCGTATACTTTTTGCCGGCGTTCCGAAAGAATCTGTTGCGCGCGGGATTGCTTCTGATTATAGGAACGAATGATAGCATTATATTGTGAATTGGAAAGTGCCATAATGCGTCTCCTTTATAAATTTGTCAGTGCTGCCTCCAGAGCAGCATCATTGTAGCTTCGCTGGTCGAAATTATTGAAACGGTTCTTGCTGCCGTTTGTAGAAGAATTTGAAGCAGATGTTGAGGATGCTTTTGCCGAAACACGTTTTTGATGCTGGGCATCTAGAGGACCAACATCGACCAGTTTTTTAACTCCTTTTTTGAACCATTTTGTCAGGATGCTGTCAGCATATTCAAAGGATGCCTGATGGGTTGCTAACAGTGTTCGATTGCATGCTTCAGCAATGATATCCTTATCAAATCCATAGGTCCGTGACCAGGTTGTGACATAAGCCAGCTCTTTTTCTCCTAACGTACGGCCGCTCAGTCCAAAAGAACGCATGACAGCGGTCGTTAGTTCATTATAAGTCTCATTATAGCGTCTGGCATCTTCTACGGTCTGTACCCCGTTCTCCGCCCAGTTGATCGCAACCTTATTCATGTAATTGATGTTATTATGGTGGCGGGAGATACAGTAGTCAATCAGAAAATAAATGAGCTCATTAGGAAAATGCAGCTCGTCCAGCCAGAACAGAAGGATACGAAGATCCATTTGATTCAATGTCTTTCCTGTGTACTGCTGAACAATGACAAACAGCTGTTTCGTGCTTTCTTCTTCTGAAAAACGAAGCAGCTGATCCGTTGTGTAATAGTTGGATATATCTTCAATCGTGCGTGGAATACCGGAAAGGACGCGGCTGGCTGCTTCATGTATTGTTTTTCTTGAGAGCAACTGCTGTTCTTCTGCTGAGATGTCGCTTTCTTTATCTTGAGAGGAAAAAGAAGCGGAGGAGTCTGATTCTTTGGGGGTATCCAAATTTCTTCCTTTGGAGGAAGAAGGAAAAGAACTGTCTGCGCAGTCTAACAGCTGAATGCTTTCGAGCTGATGGTCTGCGTCATATCCCAACTGGAGCAGGTGGGACTTTTCCCAATAGGAAAGAGCCCGACGGATATCCTTTTCCGGACAGTCAAAGTGATCGGCAATCGCTGCAAGGGAGAGATCGACGTTTTGACTGCTGTACATTTGACGGAGCAGATAAATATAAATTTTTACATATTCTCCGTTCGCGCTTGTCATATATTCATCAATAAAGCGGTTAGACAGAGGCGTCTGGGTATTTCTGAAATTGGAACGTAGTTTGATTTCCACAGACATGCGCTTTCTCCTTTTGTTTTTATGGTTTATTTTTTCTTATTTGTTTCCCAGTAAGGAATCGCCAATCTGATAAACATCTCCAGCCCCCATGGTCAAAATCAGGTCGCCATCCTCAGCTGTTTTTAACAGGTCATTCTCAATTTCGTCAAAGGAGGAGAAATAATACGCTTTCGTACCGAGCTTTTCAATGGCCTCCGCCAGCTGCTTACTGGAAACCCCGAGCGTATCAGTCTCTCTGGCAGCATAGATATCAGCAAGGTAAACGATATCGGCAAGAGAGAGAGCCTTGGCGAACTCTTCAAAGAACGCTTTCGTCCTGGAATAGGTATGAGGCTGGAACACGCAGAGAATCCGGTTATGGGGATATTTTTCTGCAGTTGTCAAAGTGGCACGGATTTCCGTCGGGTGATGAGCATAGTCATCCATGATTGTAATGCTGCCCAGCATACCTTTTTTCTGAAAACGACGGTCGGTTCCGGAAAAAGCAAGAAGTCCGTTCCGGATCGTTTCAAAATCCAGAGAAAGAGAACGGGCTGCAGCAATGACAGCCAGAGCATTAGACACATTGTGCCGACCAGTGACATTTAAGGTGATTTTACCTAATGAATGAGGCGTTCCATCCATATTTTCGAATACAGAAAAGGTGGGATGGGCAAAGGCATCATAGGTGATCTCATCAGTATAATATTGGCAGGCAGAGGATTTGCCGGAGTCCGCGATTTCATAGGTGAGAATTTTTCCAGTCACATTCTCTGTGATTTCCTCGGGATGATCAATATCCCCGTTTAGGATCAGGACGCCGTCCTGCGGAATCCTTTGGGCGAAAAGATGGAATGAATTCCGAATATCTGCGAGATCCTTAAAGAAATCCATATGATCCTCTTCAATATTCAGGATAATACTGATACGGGGATAAAAGTGAAGGAAACTATTGGTATATTCACAAGCCTCTGTCAAAAAATATTCAGAGGAACCGACCCGGATATTTCCATTGATAATAGGAAGAATCCCACCGACAGAGATCGTAGGATCTTTTTGAGCCTCCAGCAGTACATGTGAAAGCATGGAGGTCGTTGTTGTTTTTCCGTGGGTTCCGGAAACAGCGATAGCATGCTTGTAATTTTTCATGATCTGCCCAAGAAGCTCTGCCCGGCTGAGCATTGGAATCTTTTTTTCTACGGCAGCAGCATATTCAGGATTATCCGGATGAATGGCAGCGGTATAGACGACCAGCTCGATGTCATCCGTGATATTAGAAGCTCGCTGGCCAATGTGGATCGTCATCCCATCCTGTTCTAATCGTGTGGTAAGATCCGTTTTTTTGGAATCAGAACCGGAAACCGGAAACCCGGCGTAGCACAGCACCTTGGCCAGACCGCTCATGCTGATTCCGCCAATGCCGATGAAATAAATATGAACCGGATGCTGAAAATCTATTGTAAACATAAAAACCTCCGTGAAATGGTTAATTTGATTTCAAAAAATAATTCTACAAATATTATTATATCCATAATGTCCGATTTTGCAATGAAAAAGATATCGTTTCTTCATGGATTTTTTTGTCAAAAATGCTCAGAAAACAGGAATGTTATAAGGAATTCTTTCGAATTTTTGAATTGACAGAAAAAATGATTAAAAAGTTTAGAAAAATTTGCATTTTTTTTGTAAAAATTGTTCACCATTTTAAAAAGTTGTGTTATAATCTTTGTGGAGTGTAACAAAACAGCTCAAATTTTTAAATCAAACATAAAAATACAACAAGAGGTGATTACGTGATTAGAAAAGAAATGATTGCCATGCTGTTGGCGGGCGGACAGGGAAGCCGGCTGGGTGTATTGACTTCTAATGTTGCCAAACCCGCAGTAGCATTTGGCGGAAAGTATCGTATTATCGATTTTCCATTGAGCAATTGTGTCAATTCGGGAATTGATACGGTTGGTGTATTGACACAGTATCAGCCACTTCGGCTGAATACACACATTGGAATTGGAATTCCATGGGATCTGGATAAAAATGTCGGAGGAGTGACCGTACTCCCACCATATGAAAAGAGTACCAGCAGTGAATGGTACACAGGTACAGCCAATGCAATCTATCAGAACTTAAGCTACATGGAGCTTTATAATCCAGAGTATGTTCTGATTCTTTCCGGGGACCATATTTATAAGATGGATTATGAGGTCATGCTGGATTTCCACAAGAGCAACAATGCGGATGTTACAATAGCAGCTATGCCGGTACCGATGGAAGAGGCAAAGCGATTTGGCATCGTCATTGCGGATGAAAATAAAAAGATTACGGATTTCGAGGAGAAGCCGGAGAATCCGCGCAGCAATTTGGCATCCATGGGAATCTATATCTTCTCGTGGAAGGCATTAAAAGAAGCGCTTGTTACCTTAAAGGATCAGAACAACTGTGATTTTGGAAAGCATATCATTCCGTACTGCCACGAAAAGGGACAGCGGTTATTTGCATACGAGTACAATGGCTATTGGAAAGATGTTGGAACTCTTGGCTCCTATTGGGAGGCAAATATGGAGCTGATCGACCTGATTCCAGAGTTCAATTTATATGAAGAGTATTGGAAAATCTATACAAATAGCGACCAGATTACGCCTCAGTTTATTTCTGGTGAATCGGTGGTTGAGAAGAGTCTTATTGGAGAAGGAAGCAACATTTGTGGAGAGGTTCACAGTTCTGTGATTGGACCGGGAGTAAGTATTGGAAAAGGAAGTATCGTAAAAGATTCCATTATTATGTCAGGGGTGACGATTGGAGAAAATACGGTCATTGACAGAGCAATCATTGCAGAGGATACGGTCATTGGAGATTCGGTGGAAATCGGTATTGGGGAAGAAAAACCGAATAAGATGAACGAAAAGGTCTATGCATTTGGATTAGCAACGATTGGAGAAAATTCCGTTGTACCAGATCATGTAAAAATTGGAAAAAATACTGCGATTTCGGGAGTGACGACGGCAGCAGACTATCCGGACGGACTTCTGGATAGCGGAGAAAGTATTATAAAGGCAGGTGAAGAATAATGAGAGCGATTGGAATTATTTTAGCAGGTGGAAACAGCAATAAGATGAGAGAATTATCCCAAAAGCGTGCTATTGCGGCAATGCCAATCGCGGGAAGCTACCGCAGTATTGATTTCGCACTCAGCAATATGTCGAACTCTCATATTCAAAGAGTTGCCGTTCTGACGCAGTATAACGCAAGGTCCTTAAATGAACATCTGAGCTCTTCTAAATGGTGGGATTTTGGAAGAAAACAGGGAGGGCTGTTCGTCTTCACCCCTACCGTGACACATAATCACAGCTGGTGGTATCGAGGGACAGCAGATGCGATTTATCAAAACATTGATTTCTTGAAAAAGAGCCATGAGCCATATGTAGTCATCGCTTCCGGTGACTGTGTGTACAAGCTGGATTATAATAAAGTATTGGAATATCATATCGCGAAAAAATCGGACATTACTGTGGTATGCAAAGACGTTCCGGTCAGTGAGGATGTCAGCCGGTTCGGTGTCATAAAGATGAATGAAGACTCCCGAATCATGGAGTTTGATGAAAAACCGATGCTCGCATTGTCAAATACGATTTCTACCGGTATTTACATCATCCGGAGAAGACATCTCATTGAGATGATTGAGAAATGTGCCCAGGAGGATCGCTGGGATTTTGTCAATGATGTATTGATTCGCTACAAGAACCTAAAAAAGATCTATGGATATAAGATTTCAGATTATTGGAGCAATATCGCGACAGTGGATTCCTACTTTAAGACCAATATGGATTTCCTAAAGGCAGATGTCCGCGACTATTTCTTCCATCAGTATCCGGAGGTTTATTCCAAGGTAGATGATAATCCACCGGCAAAATACAATCAGGGCTGTGAGGTCAAGAACAGTCTGGTATCGAGTGGATGCATCTTAAACGGTAAGGTCGAGGATTCGATCCTGTTCAAGAAAGTCTTTGTAGGAAATAATTGTGTGATTAAAAATTCGATTATCTTGAATGATGTATATTTGGGAGATAATACCCATATTGAGAATTGTATAGTGGAGAGCCGCGCCACCTTACGTGCTAATACGTATTATTGTGGAGAAGACGATATTAAAGTCGTGATTGAGAAGAATGAGCGGTATGTCATGTAGAAAGATGATGGGACATTCAAAAAAACATAAAGAAAAAGTAAATCTAAATGCGTTCTTCTGCCGACAGGACAGAAAAAGATTTTGAAAAGACAGTGGGTGGGAAGACCGAAAATAATAGAAAAGAGAAAAAGACAAAATGAAGAAAAGCACAAGAACGAGGAAGGGAGAAGTGAGTGCGCATGAATATTACAGATGTACGGATTCGCAAAGTTGAGAAAGAAGGAAAAATGAAAGCCGTGGTATCGATTACGATTGATGATGAGTTTGTCGTACATGATATCAAGGTGATTGAAGGAGAAAAAGGATTCTTTATTGCTATGCCAAGCAGGAAAACAGCAGATGGAGAGTATCGCGATATTGCACATCCGATCAATTCTGCTACAAGAGAATTTATTCAGAAGACGATTCTTGACAGTTACCACGCGATTCCAGAGGAAGAAAAAGCAGAGAAACCGAAAGCAGAAGAAGAAAAAGCAGAAGAAAAAGCAGAGGAACCAGGTGTGGAAGAGGTAAAAGCAGAAGAGTAACAAGTGGTAACGAAAATCTTGCTTTTCAAGGAGTAATGCTTGAACATTACTCCTTTTTTTTGATATACTGAAAAAAAGCAGCATTTCCTGCCAGGCAGGGATAAAACATTAAAATGGAGGGAATATGTATATTATTGCAGGATTAGGAAATCCAACCAAACAATATGAAGGAACAAGACATAATGTAGGCTTTGACGCTGTTGATTTTTTGGCAGACAAGTATCAGATTGACATTGAGAATAAAAGATTCAAAGCAAAATATGGAAAAGGCATGATCGAGGGGAAAAAGGTGATTTTAGCAAAGCCGCAGACCTTTATGAACCTGAGTGGGGAAAGCCTTCAGGAGCTGGTACATTTTTTTAAGATTGATGTGGAGAGTGAACTCATTGTCATATATGATGACATTGATCTGGAACCGGGAAAGCTGAGAATACGGAAAAAAGGAAGCGCAGGCGGGCATAATGGGATAAAAAGCATTATTTCGCAGCTTGGAACACAGAACTTTCTTAGAATCAAGATTGGTGTGGGGGCAAAGCCGTCCGGATGGGATCTGGCAGATCACGTACTGTCCCGTTTTCCCAAAGAGGACCGAAAGCGGGTCGATGCCGCAATTGAACGGGGGGCAGAGGCATCAGTGGTCCTGATGTCCCAGGGGGCTGAAGCAGCGATGAATCGGTTTAATTGAAATTTTAAGAGATTGGAGTGAGGAGGGTGCTGGCTTTTGAACAACCAGTACTGGAGCTTGCAGAGCTTGCTGAAATGAAAGCGCTGCTCCGGGAAAAAACAGGAGTGATTCAGCTTTCAGGCTGTATTGACGCACAAAAAGGACAGATGATCAAAACACTGGGAGAGGGCTTTCGATGTAAGCTCGTGCTTTCCGGGGATATGGTAAGCGCACAGAGGCTTCAGGAAAATTATAAATTTTATGAGAAAAAGACCTATTTATTTCCGGCAAGGGACATGATGTTCTATCAGTCCGATATGCAGGGAAATAGTTTGACCAGCCAGCGGCTGGAGGTGATCCGGGGAATTTTATCCGGAGAAGAATGCACGATTTTTACGACGGTAGATGCCCTGATGGAACGGTTGATTCCACTAGAGGAATTTCTTCATGCTGGAATAACGCTGCGAGTGGGAGAAGAGGGAAATCTTGCCGGAATACGGAAAAAACTGGTTAAAGCGGGATACCATTCCAATTATCAGGTAGAACTGCCGGGACAATTCGCTTTCCGGGGAGGAATTCTAGATATATATCCCATGGTCTCAGAGGTGCCTTATCGGGTGGAGTTTTGGGGAGATGAGGTGGATTCAATCCGCAGCTTTGATGTGGAAAGCCAAAGATCGATTGAAAATCACCAGGAAATTACGATTTTTCCGGCACAAGAGGTATTGATCGACGAAATGCGGGAACTGGAAGGAAAGAAGAAAATCGAAAAAGAATATAAATCCCGCGAGACAAAGCTTCGTAAGGAAATGAAGACCGAAGAAGCGGCTCGGTTAAGACGCCAGGTCATGGAGTTTTTGGAGGAAATGGGAGAGACCAGGGACGCAGGTGCTCTGCCGGTCTTTCTGACCTATTATTTTGAGGAAATGGTGTCTTTGTTGGATTATCTGCCCCAGGAAGAAAGAATCCTGTTTTTGGATGAGCCGGCACGGATCAGTGAGAGCGCTAAGGCAGCAGAAAAGGAGTTCAAGGATGGCATGGAACGCCGTTATGAAAAGGGATATATCCTTCCAAAACAGAGAAAAATCCTGCGTTCCTTTAAAGAGGTCAGGGAGCAGATCCGGATGGAGCATTGTGCGGCATTGTGCGGATTGGATCAAATGCTTCGGGAATGGAAATGTCAGGACCGGTTTTCCATACAGGTCAAATCCATCAATTCCTATAATCACAGTATGGAGCTTTTAAAAAAGGATTTAATGAAGTTCAAAAAACAAAAATACCGTGTAATTCTTTTATCTCCTTCGCACAGCAGGGCAAAACGGATGGCGGAGGAACTTTTGGCGGATGGATTGAACAGCTTTTATACGGAGCAGGAGAATCATGAGATAAAGCCCGGGGAAGTCATGGTCTTTTATGGAAAGCTTGCCAGGGGATTTGAATATCCGGCAATTAAATATGCAGTTATTACAGAGATGGACATCTTTGGCGCAGTCCAAAAAAAGAAGAGCCGCCGGAGCAAAGCGGAGGGACAGAGAATCCAGAGCTTTACAGAGCTGTCGGTAGGAGATTATGTAGTCCATGAAGAAAATGGACTTGGAAGATATAAGGGACTGGAGCGAGTCGAGGTCGATCACGTGACCAAGGATTATCTTCTGATTGAATATGGGGATGGAGGCAGGCTGTATGTTCCGGTCACTCAGCTGGAGAACATACAGAAATATGCCGGAGCAGATACGGAGAAACCGCCAAAGCTTCATGACCTTGGAGGAAAAGAATGGAAAAAGACGAGAGGAAAGGTTCAAAAGGCGGTAGAAGAAGTAGCCAAAGACCTGGTGGAATTATATGCAGTGCGGCAGAAGGAGAGCGGATTTCCGTATGGACCGGATACGGTATGGCAGAAGGAATTTGAAGAGATGTTTCCTTTTGAGGAAACACAGGATCAGCTCGAGGCGATTGAAGCGACCAAGCGGGATATGGAAAGCACCAAGATTATGGATCGTCTGATCTGTGGAGATGTGGGCTTTGGAAAAACAGAGATTGCGATTCGGGCAGCATTCAAGGCAATTCAGGAGGGAAAGCAGGTGGCCTATCTGGTGCCAACGACGATACTTGCCCAGCAGCATTATACCAATTTTGTGGAGCGGATGAAGGATTATCCGGTGGTGGTCGGTCTGCTCTGCCGCTTCCGGACGCCGAAGCAGCAAAAGGATCTGCTGCAGGATCTGAAACACGGAATGGCAGACATTGTGATTGGAACCCACCGCCTGTTGTCCAAGGATGTGGAGTTCAAAGATCTGGGGCTTTTGATCATCGATGAGGAACAGCGTTTTGGAGTCCGTCACAAGGAAAAAATCAAGCAGATGAAAAAGAATGTCGATGTCCTTACCCTGACAGCGACGCCGATTCCAAGGACGCTTCATATGAGCCTGATCGGAATCCGTGATATGAGCGTGCTAGAGGAGCCGCCGGTTGACCGGCTTCCAATACAGACCTTCGTTATGGAGTATGATGATGAGATGGTTCGCGAAGCGGTGAACCGTGAACTTTCCCGCGGAGGACAAGTATATTATATTTATAACCGGGTCAGTACCATTGAAGAGGTGACATTTCATTTAAGGGAGCTGCTTCCTGAGGCAGTAATCGAATATGCGCACGGACAGATGAGTCAGCGGGAGCTGGAAAATGTCATGTATGAGTTTATCAACGGAGAAATCGATGTCTTAGTCTCTACGACGATCATTGAAACGGGAATGGACATTCCCAATGTAAATACGATGATCATTCAGGGGGCAGAACGTCTCGGACTTTCCCAGCTCCATCAGCTTCGGGGAAGAGTGGGACGGTCCAATCGGATGGCATATGCTTTTTTGATGTATCAAAAGGATCGGATGATTCCGGAGGTTGCAGAGAAGCGGCTGCAGGCAATCAAAGAATTTACACAGCTCGGTTCCGGAATCCGAATCGCCATGAAGGATTTGGAGATTCGCGGTGCAGGAAATCTTTTAGGAGAAAGTCAGAGCGGACATATGCAGGCAGTCGGATATGAGCTATATTGTAAAATGCTCAATGAAGCAGTACGAAGATACAAAGGAGAAGATGTGATCGAGCAAAAAGAAATCCGCATAGAAGTCAATGTTAGTGCCTTTTTGCCGGAAACGTATATTCCAAATGAATTTCAGCGGCTGGATCTGTATAAGCGGATTGCCGGAATTTATAATGATGAGGAATATGATGATCTGTTAGAAGAGCTGATCGACCGGTTCGGAGATTTGCCGTCGGAGGCAGAAAATCTGATGTGGGTCGCAAAGCTGAAAAATATAGCGAGGAAAGCAGAAATTATTGAAATCCGTCAACGCCCGGCAGAACTCGTGTTTACCATGCATGGGAATGCTGATGTAATGGTGGAAAAGCTGCCTGAGCTGCTGCAGCAGTATCATGGAAGATTGAAATTTGTTTCTTCTAAGGCACCGATGTTTTTGTATGTGATCGATCCGCATATGGAGCTGGGAGAAAAGGAAAGCAAGCAGCTGTTGTTCGAGATTGCAAGTGCGATTCGGGCGATTCATCGGTGAAAAGTAACAAAGTATGTTACTATTCACAGTCCCCCTCCCGACATTCGGATTTCCCGCTGCTTCGCAGCTCTCCCGGCGCATTTGCGCCTGAAATCCTCATT
>CADBUD010000074.1 GCA_902797785.1 uncultured Lachnospiraceae bacterium | reverse complement strand
AGCAGGAAAATTTGATAAATAAAACAGCTTCTTACGTGCAAGCACGACGAATCTCTTTCATTTATCAAATTGACTGTGAATAGTAACCCTGAACTTAAAAAAATTTAAAAATTATATTGACGAAACAAAAATATGTGTTATAATGTTAGCTAGTGCAGTAAAATACCCAAACAGTTGTATTGCACAATTCGCAACTGGAGGGAGGTTAGGTGAGTCGATGTCAAATGTTATCGTAAAAGAAAACGAATCATTGGATAGCGCTTTACGCAGATTTAAGCGGAATTGCGCAAAAGCTGGAATTCAGCAGGAGATTCGGAAAAGAGAACATTATGAAAAGCCAAGTGTAAAGCGCAAGAAAAAATCTGAAGCGGCTAGAAAACGTAAATATAACTAATCATTGATTCGTGCGATTGATATGAATGAAACTGGGAATACGAAAAGAGGATAAAAGCATACAGAAGCCGATGGGTTTCATACTCGCAGATTATTCATTTCAAAAGAGGATCATTATGAACCGGAAGCAGTTATCTGTGCTTTGAGCAAAGTGACAGATGGCGGCATCGGTCGTCGCTAACAGCAAAAAGGGCGATATCAGGGATTGCATCTTGCATTGCCGGTGTCGCCCTTTTGTTTTTTTGATATGAGAGCGAGGAGACAGCTATGTGGAATTATACTTTTTTGGGTGCAGATGTTTATCACATTATGGTATGGTTTTTGTTCTATAGCATTTTGGGCTGGGGAGCAGAATCTGTTTATATGTCTTTCTGTAACAGAAAGTTGACGAACCGTGGATTTGCGCGGATGCCGATGTGTCCAATCTATGGGGTTGGTGCTGTTGTGGTCTATTTTCTGTTAAAGCCTTTTTCTCACCATATGGTGATTCTCTACGTCATGGGTGTGATTATTCCTACCATCCTAGAATACATCACAGCACAGATCATGCTAAAGATCTTTGGTGAAGTTTGGTGGGATTATCATGATAAGCCATTTAATTACAAAGGGATTCTCTGCCTGGAAAGCTCGCTGGCATGGGGAGTCTACACGCTGTTGATGTTCACCTATCTTCAGAACGCGGCAAATCGTATGACAGAAAGGATTCCGGATTCCAGGGGACAGCTTCTGGGAGTGTTGATTCTCCTTGGATATATGCTGGATTTTTCTATTTGTTTTTATCGTGAAAAATCTCCGGATGTCACTCTTCGGGAGCGGATTCGGACGGCAAACGAAAACAGAGCAGAAATTCAGGATCAGATCCAAAAGAAGCTTCAGAATACCAAGAAAAAATTGTTTAATCATTAAGGAAGAGCTATGGGAGAAACAGTCATTGTAAAACAACTGGTAATCGGCGCGGGAAGACCAAAGATTTGTGTCCCGGTCACAGCGAGAACACGAAGAGAGCTGCTAGAGAATATCAAGCTGATTCGTCAAAATAAATCCATGATACAGCTGCTGGAATGGAGAGTAGACTGGTTTGATTCCTGTTTGAATTTTCAGCGTGTAGAGAATGCTTTGGCGGAGCTCCGATCTGCTTTTCCAAATCTCCCGGTCATATTTACATTCCGGAGCAGAGAAGAGGGAGGAAAGCGACAGATTTATTTTCGGGACTATCGGAATTTATATCTTCGGATCGCTCAAAAATCCCTGGCAGAGATTATTGATGTTGAAATAGAAAAGCAAGGACCGACGGAGCAGCTGATCCAGGAGCTAAAGAAGAAAAATGTAACGGTGATCGCTTCGAATCATCATTTTGAGGGGACGCCGTCTTTACAGGAGATGATCTCTGTCCTTGAAAAAATGCAGAGGTCAGGAGCGGATATCGTAAAGCTTGCGGTCATGCCAAATTCAAAAAGCGATGTCATGAATCTGATGCAGGCGGCATTAACAGTAAAAGAAAAAAAGAAGACCCCCGTTGTTGCGATGGCAATGGGAGAGCTTGGAAGAGTCAGCCGATTATCCGGCGGTTTTTTTGGTTCGGATCTTACCTTTGGAATGGTTGGAGCATCTTCTGCGCCAGGACAGATCGAGGTAAGCCAGTTAAACGAAGCCCTGCATATTTTTGAGTCAAATAAGAAAAACATTTTTTTGATTGGTTTCATGGGGAGCGGTAAAAGCAAGGTTTCCGTAGGACTGTCAAAGCTCTTGAGAATGGAAAAGCTGGAAATGGATGAGTGTATCGAGCAACAGCAGAATCAAAAGATTACTGAGATTTTTGCGGAAAAAGGCGAGGAGTATTTCCGGAATCTGGAGACGGAATTCCTGAGGGAGCTGACAAAAAAAGAAAATCAGCTGGTTTCCTGCGGAGGCGGTGTGGTGCTGAGAGAAGAGAATATCGAGCTGATGAAGCAGTCGGGAAAAATTGTCCTTTTAACGGCGACTCCGGGAACCATTTTCGAAAGAGTCCGCAATAGCAAGGATCGTCCGGTTCTGAACGGGCATATGAGTATTGAATATATTCGTGAATTGATGGAAAAGCGGATGCCATATTATCGAAAGGCAGCAGATTATATTGTTGAAACAGATGGAAAAAAGGCAGAGCTGATCTGTAAGGAGATTCAAAGAATCTTATAAAAAGGAAATGATAATATGGAAAAGAAAAAACGTGATCGGTCTTTTGAAGCTTTTGAAAAATCCCCAAAAACATTTGGAAAATCTCAAAAAAACCGAGGAAATGAAAAGAATAGAAAAAGAGAAAATAGTTCAGAAAAAGTAAATGCCTGGAAAAGAGATAAAGGCTTAAAAAAAGTAAATGCTTGGAAAAAAGAAAAGAATCCTGGGAAAGAAAAAGATAAGAAAGTAGAAAAAGAATTTTGGAAACCAGGAAATATGCTGTATCCCCTGCCGGCAGTGCTGGTATCCTGTCAGCGCCCGGGAGAAAAGCCGAACATCCTGACCATTGCCTGGACGGCGACGATTTGCAGCAATCCGGCAATGATTTCTGTCTCTATCCGCCCAGAGCGCCATTCTTACGAGATCATTCGTGAAACAAGAGAGTTTGTTGTGAATCTGACGACAAAGGAGCTTACCTTGGCGACAGATCTTTGTGGAGTGCGCTCAGGAAAAGAGATTGATAAATTTGAAACAGCTCATTTAACTCCTGGAAAATGTCAAAAAATCAGTGCTCCCTTGATCATGGAGAGTCCTGTCAATATGGAATGCAGGGTAAAGAAAATGATTCCATTAGGAAGTCACGTGATGTTTATAGCAGAGGTTCTGGGAGTTCATGTATCAAAGGAATATCTGAATGAAAAGGGAAGCCTGCAGCTTCAAAAGACAGGCTTGATGGCATATTCGCATGGAGAGTATTATGAACTGGGGAGAAAAATTGGATCGTTTGGGTATTCTGTCCAAAAGAAATCCATGAAAGCAAAAAGACATTCTAATTCCTGAGTATAGCAAAGAGTAGAAGAAAAAGGACGACTCAATGGGTCGTCCTTTTTTGGTTATTATTTTTGCTATAAAATCGTTACTATTCACAGTCCCCCTCCCGACATTCGGATTTCCCGCTGCTTCGCAGCTCTCCCGGCGCATTTGCGCCTGAAATCCTCATT
>CADBUD010000073.1 GCA_902797785.1 uncultured Lachnospiraceae bacterium | reverse complement strand
TATGAGGATTTCAGGCGCGAATGCGCCGGGAGAGCTGCGAAGCAGCGGGAAATCCGAATGCCGGGAGGGGGACTGTGAATAGTAACATTTTCCTGCTGCGAAGCAGCGGGAAATCCGAAAATCGGGAGGGAGACTGTGAATAGTAGCTGGAAATCATACCGCTGCTATGCTATAATAAGAAAAAATGGGAACAGTTCACCCTTATTCTCCCGCTAGGGTGAACTGTTACAAAAAATGATCTGTGAAAGGGAACAACAGGAGAAAAATATGATGAAGAAGAGACTTTTAGAGCTTCTCGAAGATTCGGGGAAGCTGATATTATATCAAGTTGCATGGCAGTGGTTTTCCCTGATTTTTCGGATTATTATGATTTTGACCGCGGCAAAGCTGCTGGAAAGTGCGTATTATCATACATTGACGACAGAGTTTATGTTCAGCAGTCTGGCAGTGGCAGTTCTGACCATTCTGCTTCAGATGCTTTGTGACCGACAGGAGGCAAGAACCTCCCATGCGGCAAGCGTGGATGTACAGCGGATGTTAAGAGAAAAAATATATAAAAAACTGCTCCGTCTGGGAGCTTCCTATCGACAACAGGCAGGATCGGCGCACATTGATTGGCTGGCCGGGGAGGGAATCGGGCAGTTGGAGGATTATTTTGTCACCTTCCTTCCACAGCTATTCTACTGTCTTTTGGCACCGACGACACTTTTTCTCATTCTTCTGGGAATTTGCTGGCAGGTGGATGTTGTGCTGTTCGTTTGTGCCTTTTTACTTTCCCTTTCCTTGGTTTTGATTCAAAAGTCTCAGAAGCGAAGGGGCGGAACCGATGAAGTATGCAGTCAGGGACTGAGGGTTCGCTTTATGGAGTATATATCGGGAATATTGACCCTAAAGCTCTACGGGGCGGAGGAGAAAAAAGCACAGGAAATAGTGGAGGAATCCGAGCAGCTGCATCAGGAAGCCATGCAGGAGAAAAAAGTCATAATCTGTGCAGAGAGCCTTATGGAGCTGACGGCATACATAGGGAGCGCTATCGGTATGCTCATGGCATTGATTCGCTTTTTCGGAGGGCATATCAGTTTGTCAGGCGTTCTGTCCATACTTTTGTTATCGATAGAGTTTTTCCTGCCGGTCTGCCGGCTGGGGAAGGAGCTTCCTGTCGCAAGAAAAGGGATGGAGATCAGTGACCGGATTTTTGAAATTTTAGATCAGGTTGAGAAGCGGAAGAAAAAAGAAAGAATCTGGGAAGGGGACTTGACCCTTCAGATTTTGGATGTTCATTTTTCTTATGAAAAGGACAGGGAAATTTTAAAGGGAATGACGATGGAGTTTCCCAAGGGCAGTCTTACTGCAATTACAGGTGCTTCCGGCTGTGGAAAGAGTACTCTTGCAGGGATCCTCACGGGAAGAAATATGGGATATCAGGGAAGCGTCCGGTGCATTAGGAAAAAGCCGGTCTTTGGAACCGCGGTCATGGAGAAAGAAGGAATCCGGCCGGCCGGAGAGGAAGATGGAGCGTTGGTCATGCGGCGGCTGGAGCCGGTAACGATTCCGGAAGAAGAGCCGGTGGATGAGGTCTTGGAGCTTTCCGAAATTTCCGAGGACAGCCTGATGCAAAAGATAACACTGGTGCCAAAGAACAGCCATTTATTCTACGGTACCATAGAGGAAAATCTTCGTATGGGAAAACCGGATGCTACAATCGAAGAGATGACAGAGGTACTAAAGCGGGTTGGAGTGTTTGACACCATTTGTGCCATGGGAGGACTAAAGGCAAAGCTAGGGGAGAAGGGAGCAAATCTTACCAGAGGGCAGCGTCAGAGACTGGCCGTTGCAAGGGCGCTTTTGCATGATTCTCCGGTTTATATTTTTGATGAAGCCGCCTCCAATATTGACAGAGAAAGTGAAGCGCAGATTCTAAAGGTGATTCATGAACTGGCAGAAACAAAGACAGTCATTATGATTTCCCAGCGGCTGGCCGATCTGGTATCATCGGATCAGATTTATCTTTTGGAAGAGGGAAAGATAGCGGAAAGCGGAACACACAAAGAGCTGATGCACCGCCAGGGAGAGTATTGCCGCTGCTATATGCAGCAGCAGATTCTAGAGCATTACGCTCAATTTCAGGAGTCAGAAGAAGATTGGAAATGGGACAGCCCAAAAAGAAAAACAGAAAAGCATGACGCTGGGAAGAACATAAAAGCGGAACAGATGAAACATCCAATAAAGGAGCTTCCTGTTAAAGAAGCCGGGACGAAGGAAATGGAGATGAATGTCCCGTCAGGATCAGAAATGCTCGTTATGCTGCTGGAGGAAAAGGGAGAACTAAAGGTTTCATCGTCTGACCGGAAAAAAGAACGAATAGAAAAGAGGCAGGAAAAGAAAC
>CADBUD010000072.1 GCA_902797785.1 uncultured Lachnospiraceae bacterium | reverse complement strand
GATAAGGTGAGTTGCGTAACATTTTCGTTGAAGTTTTAGCCGGTTTGTGGTAGCATATCTTTTGAGTTATGCTCATGAACGAAATGGCTTGTCTTTTTATTCATGAGCCGCGCCGGATTTTGGTCGCTGAAAGCGACATCATACCATTAGTGAAAAACGGCAACGGTAAAGGCTCTAAAGGTATGACCGGAACAGAAAAAGGAGGTGGTTTTGTGCAAGAGGATAACAATTTGTTCAAGCTTCATGCACCTTATCAGCCCACAGGCGACCAGCCTCAAGCGATAGAAGAACTTGTAAAAGGATTTAAGGAAGGCAATCAGTTCCAGACATTATTGGGTGTCACTGGAAGCGGAAAGACCTTTACCATGGCAAATGTGATCGAACAGCTGAATAAGCCGACGCTGATCATTTCCCATAACAAAACGTTGGCGGGACAGCTCTATGGGGAAATGAAGGAGTTCTTTCCGGAAAATGCCGTTGAGTATTTTGTCTCTTACTATGACTATTATCAGCCGGAGGCCTATGTTCCATCGACAGATACCTACATCGCAAAGGACTCCTCGATTAATGATGAGATTGATAAGCTCCGCCTGTCGGCGACGGCTTCCCTGGTGGAGAGAAGAGATGTCATTATTGTTGCGAGCGTTTCCTGTATCTATGGCCTTGGAAGCCCGATCGACTATAAAAATATGATGATTTCCCTCCGGCCCGGCATGATCCGGGAGATGGAGGAGGTGATTCACGCCCTGATCGATCTGCAGTATATCCGAAATGAAATGGAGTTCAAGCGGGGGACGTTCCGGGTGCGGGGAGATGTGATCGAGATTTTTCCGGCGGATTTTGGTGAAACGGCATACCGGGTGGAGTTTTTTGGTGATGAAATTGACCGAATTTCAGAAATTGATGTATTGACCGGGGAAATCAAGGCAAGAATGGAACATATCGGGATTTTTCCGGCCTCTCACTATGTAGTTCCAAAGGAGAAAATAATCAAGGCGGCTGAAGCTATCGAAAAAGAGCTGGATGAGCGTGTAAGGTATTTTAAGAGCGAGGATAAGCTGTTAGAGGCTCAAAGGATCGCAGAACGGACCAATTTTGATATTGAGATGTTAAAGGAGACCGGCTTCTGTTCCGGAATCGAAAACTACTCCCGTCATCTTTCCGGCCTAAAGCCTGGGGCGCCGCCGCATACGCTTATGGATTATTTCCCGGATGATTTTTTGATCATTGTGGATGAATCTCATATCACGATTCCGCAGGTGCGCGGAATGTATGCCGGAGATCAGTCAAGAAAGACGACCCTGGTAGACTATGGATTTCGTCTACCGTCTGCTAAGGATAACCGTCCGTTGAATTTTACAGAGTTTGAGGAAAAAATTGACCAGATGCTATTTGTTTCCGCGACGCCATCGGTGTATGAGGAGGAGCATGAGCTGCTTCGGACCGAGCAGATCATCCGGCCGACCGGATTGCTGGATCCCGAGATTTCGGTCCGCCCGGTAGAGGGACAGATCGATGATCTGCTGGGGGAGGTTCATCGGGAGACGGAGGGACATCATAAGGTCCTGATTACGACGCTGACAAAAAAGATGGCAGAAAATCTTACCGAGTATCTGAGAGAAAATGGGATCCGGGTCAAATATCTGCATTCAGATGTAGATACCTTAGAACGCGCGGAAATCATTCGGGATCTTCGCCTGGATGTGTTTGATGTTCTTGTGGGAATCAATCTTTTGCGGGAGGGGCTGGATATTCCGGAGATCACTCTGGTGGCAATCCTGGATGCGGATAAAGAAGGTTTTTTGCGTTCCGCGACCTCTTTGATTCAGACCATAGGAAGGGCGGCAAGAAACTCAGAGGGACATGTGATTATGTATGCGGATACGATGACGGATTCCATGCGAACCGCAATCGATGAGACAAAACGCCGGCGTGAGCTTCAGCAAAAATATAATCAGGAGCATGGCATCACGCCAACGACGATTCAAAAAAGTGTACGGGATCTGATCAGTATTTCTAAAAAAGCGGAGGAAGAAGATCTCCGTATTGATCCGGAGTCCATGAGCAAAGAGGAAATAGAAGCAAGAATCGAAAAGCTGAAAAAGAAGATGAAAAAAGCAGCGGCAGAGCTGGATTTTGAAACAGCGGCAGCCCTGCGGGATGAGATAATAGAACTGAAGAGGTTTTGATCATGGAAAACAATGCATTTGCATCATATATTAAAATCAGAGGAGCAAGAGAGCATAACCTAAAAAATATTGACATCGATATTCCAAGGAATCAGTTTGTCGTTCTGACAGGATTGAGCGGTTCCGGAAAATCTTCTCTTGCGTTCGATACCATTTATGCAGAGGGGCAGAGACGTTACATGGAGTCATTGTCTTCTTATGCAAGGCAGTTCTTAGGACAGATGGAAAAGCCGGATGTAGATAAGATCGAGGGGCTGTCTCCGGCGATTTCCATCGACCAGAAATCGACGAACCGAAATCCCCGTTCTACGGTAGGAACGGTGACGGAGGTATATGATTATCTGCGTCTTTTATATGCCAGAATCGGAATTGTCCATTGCCCGAAATGTCATAGGGTGATTTCCAAACAGAGCGTAGATGAGATGGTCGATCAGATCATGAAGCTGCCGGAACGGTCGAAGATACAGCTGTTAGCCCCGGTGGTACGGGGAAAAAAGGGAGAGCATGTAAAGCTGATCGAGAAAACCAGACGCGGCGGTTATGTCCGGATGCGGATTGATGGGAGCATTTATGAACTGGATGAAGAAATAAAACTAAATAAAAACAACAAGCATAATATCGAAATCGTGGTAGACCGTTTGGTCGTAAAGCCTGGGATTGAAAAACGTTTGGCAGATTCCATTGAGACGGTGCTTTCTTTATCGAACGGTCTTTTGATGGTCGATCTGTCCGAAGGAGAGACGATACAGTTCAGCCAGAGCTTTGCCTGCCCGGACTGCGGCATCAGCATCGAAGAGGTCGAGCCGAGAAGCTTTTCCTTTAATAATCCGTTTGGCGCCTGCCCGGAATGTACCGGGCTCGGGTACCGGATGGAGTTTGCCGAAGAGCTGATGATTCCGGATCAGACGAAAAGCATTTCGGAGGGGGCCATCATTGTCATGGGCTGGCAGTCGAGTAGTGAAAAGGGAAGCTTTTCCCATGCCCTGCTGGAGGCCTTGGCGAAAGAGTATCACTTTTCTTTGGACACACCGTTTGAGGAGTTTCCCCAGGAAATCCATGATTTGCTGATTTATGGAACGAACAGCAGAATGGTCAAGGTTCCATACAAGGGTCAGAGAGGGGAAGGCATTTATGATGTGACTTTTGAGGGATTGATTAAAAATGTGGAGCGCCGTTATCGTGAGACCGGGTCGGAAACGATCAAGCAGGAATATGAAAGCTTTATGAAAATCACGCCCTGCAGCTTGTGTAAGGGACAACGGCTAAAGCAAGGGGCACTGGCCGTAACGGTGGCAGATTTAAATATCTATGAAATGACATCCATGCCGATCGGAGAGATGACGACCTTTATGCAGAATCTTTCGTTAAGTAAGCAGCAGATGGAGATCGGAGCCCAGATTCTCAAAGAGATTCGCTCAAGGATCGGGTTTTTAAATAATGTAGGACTGGATTATCTGACTCTCTCAAGGGCGGCAGCGACTTTATCCGGTGGAGAGGCACAAAGGATTCGTCTGGCGACACAGATCGGATCCGGACTGGTCGGAGTGGCCTATATCCTGGATGAGCCGAGCATCGGACTTCATCAGAGGGACAATGACAAGCTTTTAGCTTCCTTAAAAGAGCTGAAAAATCTGGGAAACACCCTGATCGTGGTGGAACATGACGAAGATACGATGTTCGCGGCGGATTATATTGTAGATATCGGACCGGGAGCTGGAGAGCACGGCGGTGAGGTGATCGCACAGGGAACTGTTGAAGAAATCATTGCCAATGAAGCCTCTATCACAGGTGCCTATCTTGGAAAGCGCCTGCAGATTCCGGTTCCTCAAACGCGTAAGACACCGACCGGTTTTTTGGAGATCCGTGGCGCAGAAGAGAACAATCTCAAAAAGATCAATGTCAGATTTCCGCTCGGCGTACTGACCTGCGTCACCGGGGTTTCCGGTTCCGGGAAAAGCTCACTGGTCAATGAGATTCTGCATAAGCGGCTGGCGAGAGACCTGAACCGCGCCCGCTGCATTCCGGGAAAGCACAAAGATATCGTAGGGATGGAACAGCTGGATAAGGTCATCTGTATCGATCAGTCGCCAATCGGGCGGACGCCAAGATCCAATCCGGCGACTTATACCGGGGTGTTCGATCAGATCCGGGAATTGTTCGCTGCGACTCCGGACGCGAAGGCAAGAGGTTACAATAAGGGACGGTTCAGTTTTAATATCAAGGGCGGGCGTTGTGAAGCCTGCAGCGGAGACGGAATTTTAAAGATAGAAATGCATTTTTTAGCAGATGTCTATGTTCCATGTGAGGTCTGCCAGGGAAAAAGGTATAATCGGGAGACACTTGACGTACTTTATAAAGGAAAAAATATTTATGATGTTCTGAATATGACGGTAGAGGAGGCGTTGACGTTCTTCGAGAACGTTCCTTCCATCAGCAGAAAAATACAGACTCTGTATGATGTGGGACTGTCCTACCTGCGTCTGGGGCAGCCATCGACGACATTGTCCGGAGGAGAAGCCCAGAGGGTCAAGCTTGCGACAGAATTGAGCCGCCGCAGCACGGGAAAGACAATCTATATTTTAGATGAGCCGACAACCGGACTTCATTTTGCGGATGTGCATAAGCTGGTAGAAATATTGGAACGCCTTACTGAAGGGGGAAATACAGTCATCGTAATTGAGCATAATCTGGATGTGGTAAAGACGGCAGACTATATTATAGACATGGGACCGGAGGGCGGAGATGGCGGTGGAACCGTCATTGCCTGCGGGACACCAGAAGAGATCATAAAGGTGGAAAAATCCTATACCGGGCAGTATCTGAAAAAGATTATGACAAAGAAATGACAAATCTTGCTAAAAAACTCTTTTATTTTTTTGGAATTCAAGTTATAATAAAAATAATCATGACCATTTACAGCCGATATCCCATACGTTTTTTTGTGAGTGAAACGTAGCGAAAGTCATAGAAAATCATAGAAAATCTGGGAGCGGCAGTATAGTCTGGACAAATTTTGGAAAAAATAAAAAGTGAAAAACGGGAAAAGAGACTGCTGTGAACAGCAAAGCTGTAGTCTTACACAGAGAGGTTTGAAAGGAGTAATCTAATTGGCAAGCGATATTGGAATAGATTTGGGAACAGCTAGTATTCTTGTGTATTTAAAGGGCAAGGGAGTCGTTTTAAAAGAGCCTTCTGTTGTTGCGTTTGATAAAGACACCAATAAGATCAAAGCCATCGGAGAAGAAGCGAGACTGATGCTGGGGAGGACGCCGGGAAATATCGTGGCAGTGCGTCCGCTGCGTCAGGGCGTGATTTCAGATTATACGGTAACAGAAAAAATGCTCAAGTATTTTATTCAAAAAGCCATGGGAAGGAAGAGCTTTCGGAAGCCAAGAATCAGCGTATGTGTTCCAAGTGGTGTGACCGAGGTGGAAAAACGAGCAGTAGAGGATGCGGCATACGCTGTCGGAGCGAGAGAAGTCCTGATCATAGAAGAGCCGATTGCGGCGGCAATCGGAGCCGGAATCGATATCTCTAAGCCCTGTGGAAATATGATCGTAGATATTGGAGGAGGAACAGCGGACATTGCCGTGATTTCCCTGCGGGGAACGGTCGTCAGCACCTCCATCAAGATTGCAGGCGATGATTTTGATGAGGCCATCGTCCGCTATATGAGAAAAAAGCATAACCTTCTGATTGGAGAACGGACGGCGGAGGATATCAAGATTCAGATCGGAACCTGTTTTCCACGGGCAGAGATCGCAGAAATGGATGTCCGTGGCAGAAATCTGGTGACGGGTCTGCCAAAGACGGTAGCTGTCACTTCAGAAGAGACAAGGGAGGCGCTGCGGGATTCGACCCTTCAGATTGTAGAGTCGATCCACAGTGTATTAGAGCGCACGCCGCCAGAGCTGGCAGCGGATGTGGCAGACCGCGGAATCGTTCTGACCGGTGGGGGAGCTCTCCTTCGGGGATTTGAAGAGCTGGTAGAGGACAAAACCGGGATTCATACCATGATTGCAGATGATCCAATGACCGCTGTAGCAATCGGTACAGGAAAATTTGTAGAGTATATGGCAGGAAATAAAGAGTACAAGGATTTATGATACTGTTTTTCTGTTACTGTTTTTCTATTGCTGCATGGGTTAGGAATCTGAAAAAAAATCCGATAATATATAAAGAAGCTTAAATTGATGGTATAGAGGTGAAGCAAACAGCATGGTAAAAGGGTTATATACAGCATATACGGGTATGCTGAATCAGCAGTACCGGATGGATGTCCTGACAAACAACCTGGCGAATGTCACGACCACAGGATACAAAAAAGAAGGAGCCACCGGTCAGGCATTTAATGAAATGATGGCAGACAAGATCGATGATCTGACAGATAAGGATCCGAGGAGACTCGGGCATGTGAGCCTGGGAGTAAAGATCGGTGAGACCTATACCGATTACAGTCAGGGAGCATTTCGTGTGACGGATAATGACTTGGATCTTGCCTTTGATGGGGATGGATTTTTCGCGATTTCCTATACGAGCAAAGCAGGTGAGACTTCCGTAAAATATACCAGGGACGGAGCCTTTTCCATGCTGCAGGATGGGACGCTCGTGACAAAAGACGGAGATTATCTTTTGAGTGATTCCAATAATCCGACCTCCTACATCCGGATTGATCCGGCGGTAGATTTTACCGTAGATTATACGGGAGCCATTTGGCAGAACGAGCAGATCGTAGGAAATATCGATTTGGTAGACTTCGAAAACTATGATTTTTTGGAAAAATTTGGAGAAAATCTCTATCAGCCTGTGGATGGCGCGGTAAAGACAGCCTCCAATGCAAGGATCGAACAGGGAGTCTTAGAAATGTCCAATGTCAATTCTGTCTATGAGATGGTAGAGATGATTTCCGTCTCCAGAGCCTATGAAGCGAATCAAAAGGTGATTCAGGCAATTGATAATGACTTGGATAAAGCAGCGAACCAGCTCGGTAAAATCGGATAAATAGCGTAAACGAATAAATTCGTTTCCTATAACATAAGGAAGGAGCGAAAGCTTATGATGAGAGCATTGTGGTCTGCAGCATCGGGAATGATCGCACAGCAGACAAACGTAGATACGATTTCACATAATCTGGCGAATGTCAATACAACGGGATATAAATCAGAGATTACAGAGTTCAAGACATTGTTATATCAGAATCTGCAGACACCTACGACGACGGCGAATGGAGAACAAAAGCCGATTCCGGCACAGGTGGGTCTGGGAACAAGAGTCGCATCGATCACCAGCTTATATAATCAGCAGGGAGCCTTTCAGGCGACAGACAGTGATACGGCCTTCGCAATTCAGGGGAAAGGCTTTTTCGCAGTAAATGGCGGAGATGGAGAGACCTACTATACCAGAGATGGAAACTTCTTCTTTTCCCGAAACACAGATGGAACCTATAATCTTTCAGATGCATCCGGCCACCCGCTTCTGGACATTGACAATCAGCCGATTCGCTTCCCGGGGACGATCAATGGAAATGATGTCAAAATGACAGAAATCCAGGTGACGGATGATGGTCAGTTCTTTTATATTGATACCGATGGAAACGCGGTCAATCTTGAAATCCAGATTGCCTTATACCAGTTCAATAATCCGTCAGGATTAGAAAAACGATCTGGGAATCTCCTGCGCCAGACAGAGGCCAGCGGTGAACCGATTTCCGAGGCATATGATACAGGAATCACGATCAGCACCATTCACCAGGGATATTTGGAACGTTCCAGTGTACAGGTGGCGGATGAAATGGTAAATCTGATTATTGCGCAGCGGGCATATGAGTTGAATTCCAAGGCAATCACAACATCGGACACCATGCTGGAGCAGGCCAATAATCTTAAACGATAATAGAAAAATGAGAGTTACTATTCACAGCTGATATCCCACAAGCGGAGCTGTGAATAGCAGCAAATGAGATAGGAAGTGGAACACATGAGCGATATTGTTAATTCATTGGATGCTGCGAGGGCATCCGCTTCAATGTATATGAACAGCGGGCTGTCTTCCAAGCTTTCCAAATTAGAGCAGACCTCATCCGCAGTCTCTGCCGAGTCGACCGATGAAGAGCTGATGGAGGCCTGCAAGGAGTTCGAGGCATATTTCATTGAAATGGTCATGAAGGAAATGAAAAAGATGGTTCCGGAAAATGACATCACCGATCCGACGACCAAACAGCTGACAGATTATTTTAAAGAGAGCATGATGAGCGAATATGCATCTGATATGGCAGAGAACGGGACGCTAGGACTGGCCCAGACTCTATATGAACAGATGAAGGTCAATGTAGGAGAGCGGATTCCACCGGAGACTTTATAATAAACGTCCCATTTTTTTATTGCGTTTACTATAAAAACAGAAGAATAAAAGATAGAATGTGGGGATAACATGGAAACAATCGAGGGATTTGTAGAACATATTATCTTTCAAAACCCCGAAAACGGATATACTGTACTGGAACTGGCTGTCGATGATGATGTGCTTACCTGTGTCGGAACGCTCCCCCTGATTACAGAAGGGGAAACCATCGAGGCAGAGGGAAAGGAAAAAGAGCATGCGCTCTATGGACGGCAGTTCCAAATCCAATCTTATATCGTCAAAGAACCGGAGGATCAGATTTCCATGGAGCGGTATCTGGCGTCCGGGGCTGTCAAAGGGATCGGGGCAGCACTGGCTGCACGTATCATCAAACGTTTCAAATCTGATACGTTTCGTATTATGGAGGAAGAACCGGAGCGTTTAGCGGAGATCAAAGGAATCAGCCTCAAGATGGCTCGCAGCTTTGCCGAGCAGATGGAGGAAAAGCGGGATCTTCGAAAGGCAATGGTCTTTTTGCAAAAATACGGAATCTCAACCTCTTTATCTCTAAAAATATACGAAAAATACGGATACAGTCTGTATAAGATCATAGAGGAAAATCCATACCAGCTGACCAATGAAATTCAAGGCGTTGGATTTAAGACTGCGGATGAAATTGCGCAAAAAGCCGGAATTTTAATGGATTCCGACTTTCGGGTGCAGAGCGGGATTTCTTATTGTCTTTCTCAGGCTTCTCAGGATGGGCATACCTATTTGCCTATGGAAGAGCTGTATCAGAGGTCGGCAGAGGTCTTGAGTTGTACCAGAGAAAAATTCTTGAAGAACCTAATGGATTTACAGATTGAGCGAAACGTGGTGGTTCAGACAGAGCAGGATGTGGAAGCTGTTTATGGCGCGAGGTATTTTTATTTAGAGCAGCATACCGCCTATCTGCTGAATCGCTTGAACGACAGATATCTTGTGAACCAAAATGTTTTCTCTAGTCTTTTAAATGAAATTGAGCAGGAAATCGAAATTGTTCTGGATCAGAAACAGAGGGAAGCTGTGCTGGCAGCGGTGGAGAACAATCTGGTAATTGTCACGGGGGCACCGGGAACAGGAAAAACGACCATAATCAATGCGATTATCCGCTATTTTGAAGCAGAAGGGATGGAGCTTTTGCTCGCGGCGCCGACAGGAAGGGCGGCAAAGCGGATGAGTGAGGCCACAGGCTGTGAAGCTAAGACAATCCATCGGCTGTTAGAGGTCTGCCCGGGAATAGAGCATCAGGGGCAGAATGTTTTCGGACGAGACGAGGAAAACCTATTGGAAGCCGATGTGCTGATTATTGATGAAATGTCTATGGTAGATATCTTTTTGATGCATTCTTTGTTAAAGGCAGTGGCGGTCGGAACCCGCCTTGTTTTGGTCGGGGATAAAAACCAGCTTCCCTCCGTGGGTCCGGGAAGCGTGCTCAAGGACATGATTTCCTCTGGAATGTTTCGTGTGGTAGAACTGACACAGATTTTTCGGCAGGCATCCGGGAGCGAAATCGTACAAAATGCCCATCGGCTCAACCGGGGAGAACGACTTCCTTTGGAAATAAAAAAACCGGATTTCTTTATTATGCGCCGGTATGATATTGCCGGAGTTCTGTCTATGCTAAAGGATATGATATTAGAAATCCTTCCGAAGAACATTCATGTGAATCCGTATGAAATCCAGGTCCTGACGCCGATGCGAAAGGGAAGCCTGGGAGTCGAGGAATTAAATCGCAATTTACAACAGTTTTTAAATCCTCCCTCCGGGGAAAAACCGGAGCGGGTTCATGGAGATTTTTGCTTCCGGATTCATGACAAGGTCATGCAGATCAAAAACAATTATCAGATGGAATGGAAGGTAAAAAGCAGTCACGGGGTTACCATTGAAGAGGGAATTGGGGTTTTTAATGGAGATGTAGGAATCATCAGCCAGATCAATTCCTACTCTGAGAGCCTGACCGTGGCTTTTGACGATGGAAGAGAAGCGGAATATCCGTTTCATCAGCTTGATGAGCTCGAACTGGCGTATGCGGTCACCATACATAAATCCCAAGGGAGCGAATATCCGGCGGTTATTCTGCCGCTTCTGTCAGGACCGAAGATGCTGTTAAATAAAAATATCCTCTACACAGCGATTACCAGAGCAAAAAAATGTGTCACACTGATTGGAAATGAGGCTGTATTTTATGAAATGTCGCAGAATGAAAGTGAACAAAAGCGATACAGCGGATTACAGAACCGGCTAAAGGAACTGAGACAGGAAGGGGATAGGATACGGAACTCATAAAGAAAAAAACCGGAGAAAAAATAAAAGAATTGTTTTTCCCATTGCATTGTCCTCTATGTGATGGTATTGTAGTAGATGGAAGGATTCATGCTGCCTGCAGGAAGTATATGATTTTGGCAGGGGAGCCGGTGTGTAAAAAATGTGGACGGCCCATAAAGCAGGAAGCGGAAGAGCTATGTGACAGCTGCAGAACCCATCGACATGATTTTGATCAGGGAAAAAGCGTGTTCTTATATCAGGGAGAGATGAAGCGCTCCATATACGCATTCAAATATGGAAAACGTCAGGAATATGCAAAAGCATATGCGGAAGAGATGATTCGCGCCTTAGGATGGTGGATAAATAAGAATCGTCCGGAGGCAATACTGCCCATTCCGATCCACATTTGGAAAAGAAAAAAGCGCGGGTATAACCAGGCGGAGCTGCTGGCAGATGAACTGGGAATGTATTTTGACATCCCGGTGGAAAAACGTCTCCTGCTTCGCACAAGGAATACAAAGCCACAGAAAAATCTTTCTGAGCAGGAACGCAGAAATAATTTAAAAAATGCTTTTAAAATCAGTCAAAATAAGGTAAAATTAAAGTATGTAATGTTATGTGATGATATCTATACGACAGGGGCGACTGTTGATGCAGCAGCGAGGGAGTTAAAGGGCGCAGGAGTAGAGCGGGTAGATGTCCTTAGTCTTTGCATTGGGAGTGCAGATGCACCGGGGAGAGCTTTATACTCATTAGCAAAATAGCAGGAAGTTTTCCAAATGTCGTAGCCAATGTGAGGGAAGAGTCCGGAATGGAGTTGTAATCATGAACCTACTTTCAGGATTAGAAAAACTCGGTCTAAAGATTGAGAGGATTGACAATTTATTCGAAGATACAGAGGAAAACAGAAGAAAAAATCCAGAGACATCCAAACCTGAGTCCAAAGAAAAGCTGGAAACAGATTTTCTTGTTTTAAAAACTGTCCGCTGTCCGATCTGTGAGCATCAGTTCAAATCAAAGGTTGTAAAAAGCAGTAAACTTCAAAGACTGGATTCAGATGACGATCTCAGACCGAGATATCGATACATAGACATATTAAAATATGGGGTGACCTCATGTCCTCAATGTAAATATTCTGCACTGAATGACAGGTTCATTCATCTTGCACCAGTACAGATCCGGCTGGTGCGTGAGGGGGTCTATGCCCGGCTCGATGGAGAAAGCCTGGGAGGGGCGGTGATTCGGCATGATGAAGATCTGACGCCATATGATTATGATACGGCGATCGAGCGCCATAAGCTGGCTATTTTCAGTACAATGGTAAAAAAAGGCAGAGACAGTGAAAATGCCTATACTTGTTTAAAGCTTGCCTGGTTGTACCGGGAAAAAAGAAAAGAAGTCAGCCGGACTGCGCCGGAAAAGCTTTGGCTGATTGAAAAAACGCGCCGGGAAGAGGAGGCTTTTTATGAGCAGGCATATAAAGGCTTCGAAAAAGCGATGTTAAAAGAGGATTTTCCTATCAGTGGGATGAATGAAGCAACACTGGAATATCTCATGGCAGTGATGTCGTTTCGGATGGGACGATATGATGATGCCGCCAAGCTGATTGGAACCATTGTCATTTCAAGGCAGGCCAATGAAAAGATCAAGGATAAAGCCAGAGATTTAAAGGAAAAGGTGCTTGAGGCAAAACGAAATAAAGAAATATAGAAACATAAAAATAAAATGTTAACAATAAAACAGAACAGGAGGAAAAAGGTATGGATGTTCGAAATTGCAGAAGCTGTAAAAGGTTATTTAACTACCTGACAGGACCTGTCATGTGTCAGGCGTGCAAGGAGAAGCTGGAGGAAAAATTCCAGGAGGTAAAAGAATATATCAGAAACAATGACATGGCGACGATTGCATCGGTTTCTGAAGAGTGTGATGTGGCGGTGAAGCAGCTCAAACAGTGGGTGAGAGAGGAACGCTTGGTCTTTTCTAACGAAGAGTGCAGCGGTATTGTCTGTGAGAACTGCGGAAAGCCGATTTCAACAGGGCGATTCTGTTCTGGCTGTAAAAATAATCTGCAGAACAGCCTGAGCAGTGCGCTGCATAAGCAGCCGGAAAAGAAAATTGAAAAGAGTGTAAAAGACAGAGAGAAGATGCGTTTCCTGAAATCTTAAAGGCAAAAAACACAGTTACTATTCACAGTCCCCCTCCCGGCATTCGGATTTCCCGCTGCTTCGCAGCTCTCCCGGCGCATTCGCGCCTGAAATCCTCATT
>CADBUD010000071.1 GCA_902797785.1 uncultured Lachnospiraceae bacterium | reverse complement strand
AATGAGGATTTCAGGCGCGAATGCGCCGGGAGAGCTGCGAAGCAGCGGGAAATCCGAATGCCGGGAGGGGGACTGTGAATAGTAACTTCCTCCTATTCCCGGTTCTTCAACACCTCTGCCAATGTCACCTTTTGAATCCGGCGTACCAAAATATGATTGATCAGAAAATACAGCATCAAAATGGACACATAAATTCCGGCATACAGATACCATGGAAAGGATTGATCAAAGGAAATGGCAATATTCGCCACCAAAAAATTCGGATACACATAGTTCAGGATTCCTTTACAGAGCGGGATGGAAAGCAAAGCTCCCAGTGTAACGATGTAAAAATTCCCATCCAGAACCATACATCGGATCTCGCGGCTGCGAAATCCAAAGACCTTAAAAAGGGAAACCTGAAAGGAAGCTTTATCGAGCATCATTTTCATCATCAGGTACATTACCACGACAAAAATCACGGCCGCTGCTGCCGACATCATAATGATCATTGGAAGCATCTGATCGATAAAAATATCCGCCGCCTTTTTTATATCCTCCTTCGTCGTTACGGAATAAAGCCTTCCACCGGCGATATCTAGTTCCCGGTCAGAAAAGACCGCGTTAAAATAGTCCTCTTCCTCCCGGAACAGGCTTCGGCAGGCATCTATGTCCATAAAAACAAAAAGGGACGCTGAGTAATCTATGATACGGTCCACCGTAAACGCATAGGCCATTTCCCCATCCTCTGTGCGAAGAGTAAATTCATCCCCGACTGACAGCTGGTATTTATTGGCAAAGCTGCTTCCTACACATACATTCTGTTTGCTGTCTGAGAGATTCGCGGTATCAAAGAACGGATTATCTTTGGTGATCCCCACCAAAGTCACATCAAAGGTATACTCCTGAAAGGATTTTTTCATCGATTTTACCACGGCAGGATACCCGCCCTCCGGCACCTTTTGCTCCGGATATTTATAGGTATACATATATTCATATTTCGTATCCGAAACGGTATAGGTCTTCGTCTTATTGCAATATACATAAATATTGATTGCCAGCATCGCGACCAGAAGACTTAAAAACATTCCAAAAACGACCGTCAGCCCGGTCCTTTTTTCCCGAAGGAGCTGGCGCAGCTGATACATTTTCAAAAACTTCATCTGCTTTAACCGGACAGCCCCGCCTCTGGAATGCTTCTGCTCATGTTTTAATAAAGACAGTGGCGTCCGGTTCAGACGCTTATAGATGACAAGACAATTGACACCCGCCGCAATGATCGGAGGTAAAAGAAGTCCATAGATCAACATAAGCGCGGAGACCTCCGGCACCATATCCGGCATGGAAAAATAGCGGTAACTATCCTGCATTTGGGAACGAATCCCGATTTCTGTCAGGCTGAGACAAAAACCAATCACGCCGGAGACCGCTGTGATCAGAACCGGTACCAGGACATAGTGCCCCATGAGTTCTCTTCTTTTGATTCCCATAGAATACAGTGCTCCGATAACCGAGCTTTCCTCCTCGATCGTATGAACCACAAAAACCGAGATCACATAGGAGAACAGCACAATCAACAGGATTCCAACAAAAATGCTCGCCGTAAAGTTGATCTGGACATCATCTGCCGCACTGTCAATCCGGATATTGTCCTCTGCTTCTAACAGCATCATCAGATTCTGTGTGCTTTCTTCCATCTTGTCTTTTGCGACCAGGGATAAAATCATTTCTCCGATTGCCCCATTCCCCCCTGTCAGGCGATCATAATACTCCTTAAAATACCGGTCTTCTACTTCATTGGCTGAAAAGTGATTTTCCTTTAACAGCTCCTTGATCTCTTTATGCGTCATCCTGCCATTTCGTCGATACGCATAAAAATATTCTTCTGACTTTATCGCCGTTTTCGCTTCTTTTCTTTGTTCATACGCTTCTTCTGTCACAAAAGCCAGTCCAAAGCTCTGACTATCCGCTGAGGTATCCCCCAGATTCTTTTGCGGCAGATTATAATCCGGAACAGATCCGATTCCTGAAACGATAAATTCCTTTCCTCCGATTTTAATCCGGCTTCCAATAGTGAGCTGGTGTACCTCCGCATAGCGGCGTTCCAGCACGACCTCCTCCGGTGTCTGCGCTTTTCGTCCCTCTTTCAGTGAAATCAGATTCAGCTGCTTTCTTTGCTGAAACAGCCGGAGAACGCTCTCATCCTCACAGGAAAAATCCAGAAAAAACATCTCTTCTAATGTAATGCCCCGATCTGTGAGCTTTTTCTTTTCCCGGTCTGTCAGGGGAACAAACGTGGAAAATTCCCCATCCTCACACCGAAGTGCTTCATCCATCTTTCTGGTCTGATGGATGATGGTCAAAGCTGCCCCCATCAGGCTCAGCACCATAAAGACCGAGAAAACGATCAAAAGCCCCAGAGCGGCATATCTTGTCCAATTCTTTTTCAAATCCCTCACAGAACGCTTTAAAAAAACTGTTTTCATCGTTTATAAATCCTCCAATTCTGCTGCCGGAATCTTCGTTTCATTTTTATAATTTTTCACAATTTCCCCATCCTTTAAATAGATCACATGATCTACCATATCCTTGATCGAATTATTATGGGTCACGATCAGCATCGTCGTTTTGTACACGGCATTGATTTTTTCGAGCAGCATCAAAATGTCTCTGGAGGTCTTAGAATCCAGAGCTCCTGTTGGCTCATCACAAAGAAGCACCTTGGGATTTTTGATCAAGGCCCTTGCAATCGCGCACCGCTGCTGCTGCCCTCCGGAAAGCTGTGCCGGGAATTTGTCTGCATGCTCCACCAGCCCAAGGACTTCTAAAAGTTCTGACATATCCAGAGGGGTCTGTGTCAGATATTCACATACCTGGATATTCTCGCGCACGGTCAGATTCGGCACCAAATTATAGAATTGAAAAATAAATCCCAGATTGTCCCTGCGATAGTCAGAGAGCTTCCCTCCTTTTTTTCCTACGATTTCCTCTCCACCGATTTTAATCGAACCGGAATCCACCAGATCCAGCCCTCCAATGCAGTTGAGCAGGGTAGACTTTCCTGACCCGGAGGTTCCCTGAATCACGCACATGCTCCCCTCTTCTATACCGACAGAGACCCCTTTGAGTACCTGAACATAGCTACCTCCCTCTCCATAGCTTTTCTTTACCTTTGACACTTCAATATACATTCTGCTTCCATTCCTCCTTGATAACGTTAACGTTTGTTGATCTCCGGCATGAACCAATATTTTGTGTAATAAACTCCAGTTAGATGATTCTAACTTAGATATTTTCTGTTGTCAAGTCCATCCCATCGTCATCAACTTTTGATGGGTTACTATTCACAGCTCCGCTGTTCATAGCAACAAAATGCACACGCCAAAGGTGCACAGAGTGGAAATATGCCCTATCGGTCATATT
>CADBUD010000070.1 GCA_902797785.1 uncultured Lachnospiraceae bacterium | reverse complement strand
TGTGAAGCAGGAACTCCTCCCAGAATGAGGATTTCAGGCGCAAATGCGCCGGGAGAGCTGCGAAGCAGCGGGAAATCCGAATGTCGGAAGAGGGACTGTGAATAGTAACTGAAAATCCGGGGCAGCTATTTGATTAATCCTTTGCTTTCTAAATCTTCTTCTCCGAAAACATCGCTGATCGGAGCTCCCGGAGCGACCATTGGCCAGACGCTGTCATCCTGATCGATCATGCAATCGATGACCACCGGTCCTTTTTCCTCTAAAGCGTCGGCAAAAGCCTTGGAAAACTCCTCGATGGTCGTGACGCGGACTCCCTTAGCTCCCATTGCCTCAGCCAGCTTTACAAAATCCACGGCATCTTTTAATACGGTGTTGGAATAATGCCCCTGATAGAACAGGGTCTGCCACTGGCGAACCATTCCTAAAACGTGGTTGTTCAAAACGACCTGAATCAGCGGAAGCTGTTCTCTAACGGCAGTGGCAATTTCATTCATGTTCATCCGGAAGCATCCATCTCCCGCAATATTTATCACGGTCTTTTCCGGACAGCCGACCTGTGCTCCGATAGAAGCCCCCAGGCCATAGCCCATGGTTCCAAGACCTCCGGAGGTAAGAAGGGTACGCGGATATTTGTACTGATAATACTGTGCTGCCCACATCTGGTGCTGTCCGACCTCTGTTGTTATGATGGCCTCTCCCTTGGTCTGACGGTCAATTTCCTGAATCAGAGCCGGACCGGTCAGGCCGGTCTTTGCATATTTCATCGGATATTTTTCCTGATAGGATAAAATATGCTCTTTAAAAGACGTATGATCCATATTGGAGAGCTTCTCATTTAATCTGGAAAGTACGGCTTTGACATCTCCAATGATACTGATATCGGTCCGGATGTTTTTATTGATCTCTGCCGGGTCGATATCGATCTGAATGATTTTTGCATGGGAAGCGAATTTGGAGGCATTTCCAATGACACGGTCACTGAAACGAACTCCGATGGCTACCAAAAGATCACATTCACTCACGCCCAGATTGGAGACCTTGGTGCCGTGCATTCCAAGCATTCCGGTGTACAATCCATCTTCTGAGGAAAAGTTTCCTTTTCCCATCAAAGAATCGCAGACCGGGGCATCCAGCTTTTTCACAAATTCTTTAAGCTCGGTGGACGCACCGGAAATCGTACATCCTCCACCGACAAAGACATACGGCTTTTCTGCCTTGGAAATCAATTCTGCTGCCTGCAAAAGAACCTCTTCATCCAAAGCTTCCGGCTCTCGTTTTGCCGGTGCCGGTTCTTTGTAGGTGTATTCGGCGGTATTGGCCGTTACATCCTTTGTGATGTCCACGAGCACCGGACCCGGACGACCGGACTTAGCAATATGAAAGGCCCGTCGGATCACATCGGCCAGCTGATTGACATCTTTTACAATGAAGTTGTGCTTTGTGATCGGCATCGTCACTCCGGCGATATCAATTTCCTGAAAGCTGTCTTTTCCAAGCAGCGGTACGGTCACATTCGCCGTAATCGCAACCAGAGGAACGGAATCCATGTAGGCAGTTGCGATTCCTGTGACAAGATTCGTCGCTCCCGGGCCGCTCGTTGCCATGCAGACACCGACCTTTCCCGTCGCTCTGGCATATCCGTCTGCCGCGTGAGAGGCTCCCTGTTCATGGGAAGTCAGTACATGACGAATCTCGTCCGAATGCTGGTAAAGTGCTTCATAGATATTTAAAATCGCGCCGCCAGGATAACCAAAGACCGTATCCACTCCCTGCTCTTTTAAACACTGAATTACAATTTCTGAACCATTTAACTGCATTTTTCTTTCCTTTCTTTGGGTTCCTTATTTTTCCAGTACTGCTCCCCGGTTTCCTGAGGTAACCATGGAAGCATAACGGGATAAGTAACCTGTCGTCACCTTTGGCTCTCTCGGCTGCCATTTCGCTCTTCTTTGCTCCAGCTCTTCTTCGGAAACACAAAGATCTAATTTCATTTCCGGAATATTGATCTGAATCGTATCTCCCTCTTCTACCAGAGCAATTGGTCCGCCTACTGCCGCCTCCGGGGAAACATGTCCGATCGAGGCTCCTCTGGAAGCTCCGGAAAAACGTCCATCCGTGATCAATGCTACGGTCGAACCCAGTCCCATTCCTGCAATAGCAGACGTTGGATTCAACATTTCGCGCATTCCCGGACCGCCCTTTGGTCCTTCATAGCGAATGACAACGACATCTCCATCGACGATCTTTCCACCCTTGATTGCTGCGATGGCATCCTCTTCACAGTCAAAGACTCTGGCCGGGCCGGAGTGAACCATCATCTCCTCGGCAACGGCAGAACGTTTTACCACGCTTCCATCCGGAGCTAAATTTCCCTTTAGGACAGCCAGACCGCCGGTCTTGCTGTAAGGATTGTCTACCGGGCGGATGACCTCCGGGTTTTTATTGACCGCGTGGGCAATATTTTCTGCCACAGTTTTTCCTGTTACCGTCATGCAGTCCGTATGGAGCAAGCCAATGTCCGCAAGCTCCTTCATCACGGCATAGACACCTCCTGCCTCGTTCAGATCCTCCATATAGGTCGGACCTGCCGGTGCGAGATGACAGAGGTTCGGTGTTTTTTCACTGATCGGATTGGCATAAGAAATATCAAAGTCGAATCCAATCTCATGCGCAATGGCCGGAAGATGCAGCATACTGTTCGTTGAGCATCCTAATGCCATGTCAACGGTCAGGGCATTGATTACTGCCTCCTTGGTCATGATATCTCTTGGACGAATGTTCTTCTCCAGAAGCTCCATGACTGCCATTCCTGCATGCTTTGCCAGCTTGATTCTTTCGGAATATACGGCAGGAATCGTACCGTTTCCTCCAAGTCCCATCCCCAGTGCCTCGGTCAGGCAATTCATGGAATTTGCCGTATACATTCCGGAGCAGGAACCACAGGTCGGACAGACCTTCGCCTCATATTCCCTGACATCCTCCTCCGTCATCGTCCCGGCTGAATAAGAGCCTACTGCTTCGAACATGGAAGAAAGGCTTCGCTTCTGCCCCTTTACATGTCCTGCCAGCATCGGTCCTCCGGAAACAAAGACAGTCGGAACATTGATCCTGGCTGCGGCCATCAAGAGTCCCGGAACATTTTTGTCACAGTTGGGAACCATGACTAACGCATCGAACTGATGAGCCAATGCCATACATTCGGTAGAATCTGCAATCAAATCTCTCGTGACCAGGGAATATTTCATTCCGATATGTCCCATGGCAATCCCATCACATACAGCAATTGCCGGAAAGACCACCGGTACTCCACCGGCCTCTGCAACGCCGAGCTTTACGGCATTTACGATCTTGTCCAGATTCATATGTCCCGGAACAATCTCGTTATAGGAGCTCACGATTCCGACCATCGGTTTTTTCATTTCTTCCTCTGTGAACCCAAGTGCATTAAAAAGAGAACGATGCGGCGCCTGCTGCATGCCCTTTTTTACATTATCACTTTTCATCTTCTATCCCTCCATTTTTCTATTTCCTGATGCGCTCTGCAATCCTATCGCCCATCTCTGCTGTCCCTACCCGGGTCGTTCCCTCAGAATAAATATCTCCGGTCCGGTATCCGTCCTTTAGGGTCTGGCGGACTGCTTCTTCGATGGCGTCTGCTTCCTGATCCAGATCCAGGGAATACCGCAGCATCATGGCTGCGGAAAGAATCGTTGCGATCGGATTTGCCAGATCCTGACCGGCAATATCCGGTGCGGAGCCATGGCTTGGCTCATACAGACCAAATTTGGTCTCATTCAGGCTCGCAGAAGAAAGCATTCCGATGGAACCTGTTACCATGCTCGCTTCATCGGATAAAATATCTCCAAACATGTTTTCTGTTAAAATCACATCGAACTGAGCCGGATCCTTTACCAGCTGCATTGCGCAGTTATCTACTAACATATGCTCATAGGAAACCCCCGGATAATCCTTTGCCACTTCCTCAACAACGGCTCTCCAAAGTCTGGAGGAATCAAGAACATTTGCCTTGTCTACGCTCGTTACTTTTTTTCTGCGCTTTTGGGCAATATCAAACGCCCGAATGGCAATCCTGCGGATTTCTGTTTCGGAATAGGTCAGCGTATCTGTTGCTTTTTTTTCTCCGTTTTCCTCTACGGTTTTGCGTTCTCCAAAATACAGACCCCCTGTCAATTCTCTCATAATGACCAGATCAAAGCCATCTCCAATGATTTCGTCCTTTAACGGGCAGGCTTCTTTTAGCTCTTCATATAAATATGCCGGACGAAGATTTGCAAATAAATTCAACGCTTTTCTGATCTTCAGCAATCCAGCCTCCGGACGAAGCGACGGCTCTAACTGATACCACGGCGAGGTCTTCGCATCCCCACCGATGGATCCCATCAGGACGCATTCTGCTTTTTTAGCTGTTTCCACTGCCTCATCGGTCAATGGCACGCCATGGACATCAATGGATGCGCCTCCTAAGAGAACTTCCGTATATTCAAATGTATGTCCAAATACCTCTCCTACCCGGTCAAGAACCTTTCTTGCCTCTCTTACAATTTCAGGACCAATCCCATCTCCCGGGATTACTGCTATCTGATGATTCATTCTGATCTCCCTTTCTTTTCCTATTACACCAAACACAAGGTGCTAAGATGCCCTTCCCATTGCGTTTGTATACATCCGTGTGGAATTGCTTAAAACTAACCACGTTTTACATCATATCGCATTTAAAGATAGATTTCAACCCAAATTTACACATATATTTCCTCAACACCGACTCCTTTTCCCAAAAACGGCATCGTCAGATCATAGACTCTTCCATCCATTTTTACCGTCGGCTTGCCCAGATTGGTACGATTAATTGAGAAAATTTCTGCTTTTTTTCCATTGGTAAGCAGGACTTCTTTCCCTACATAGCGATTTAAAATGTTAAATAGAAAAATATTTAAAAAGGTAGGGTCATAGTCCGCCCCTCCATTTGCTGTCATGATTTCCGTAATGACAAAAGGAGACATCGCCTTTCGATAGGCTCTCTTTGCTGTCATCGCTTCATAGGTATCCACGATTCCTACCAATCTGCCATATTGGGAAATCCGTCCACCGGAAAGTCCCATCGGATATCCTTTCCCATTATAACGCTCATGATGATTCAGTGCCACCAAACGGATTTCTTCTCCCAGACCGGCACTTTTGATCATCTGGCTTCCAAAGATCGAATGCTTTTTGATTTTTTCAAACTCTCCCTTTGTCAGCTTCCTCTTGGCATCCAGTATTTCCAAAGGAATCTTTAATTTTCCGACATCATGTACGATTCCTGCCAGCAGAACCTCTTCCTTGTCTGCCTCTGGAAAATTCAGCCAGTCTGCCAGCATATAGCTGATCAACGCCACATTGATGGAGTGGGAGAATACCGTCTCAGAATAATCCTTTAATTTCTCCATCAGCTGCAGATATTCCTTCCTTTTGGCATTCTTCATTACGATCTGGGTCAGGCGGTTCACCATCTGCGCGACGTCCTCTTTTGTATTAAAGACCACGGGATTTATGGAATTTTCGATTCCATCCATTACCATTTCCTTAGCCTGGGTCTTGACTTGGGAAAGATCTTCATTTGATACCATGATTGTTACTTCTTTTGCACGGCTTCTGCTGATCACGACCATGACATCATGGGTGACGATCGTGTCTTTGGCAATCACCTTTTCCCCCAGCGGTGACAGTACCGGCATTCCAATTTTCATTCCTTCTTTTAATTCTGATACTGGAATTCGTTTTAACATCTAGTCCACCTTTTATCCTTTCTTTATCCAGCTGTGCCTCTTAATAAACTGATGTTGTGCAATAAAAAAACCGGTGTCCGCGAAAAGCTATCACAGCCCCCGCCTCACCGGCTTTTTTTCTTTTCCTTATCATTTAGGAACTGTTCATCCATAAATCTGATTATTTCTTCTGTAGTAACGAAGTTCCTGTCATCTCTGTCGGCTGCTCCATGCCCATCATTTCGATCAGGGTCGGCACGATATCTGCCAGGCATCCGCCTTCTTTTAAGGTATAGTCTTTGTCATAATTTACCAGAATGAATGGAACCGGATTGGTCGTGTGAGCAGTGAAGGTATCTCCTGTTTCATAGTCGATCATCTGCTCGCAGTTTCCATGGTCTGCGCAAATGAACATCTGTCCATCTACTTCCAGCAGGGCATCAACCGCCTTTCCGACACATTCATCAACGGCTTCTACTGCTGCAATCGCCGCTTCTAAGACGCCGGTATGTCCTACCATATCCGGATTGGCAAAATTGATCACGATCACATCGTAGTTTCCGGAACGGATTGCGCTGACCAGCTTCTCACATACCTCATATGCGCTCATCTCCGGCTTCAGATCGTATGTCGCAACCTTTGGAGACGGAACCAGGTTACGATCCTCGCCTTCATTTGGCTCTTCTACTCCTCCATTGAAAAAGAAAGTAACATGCGCATATTTTTCTGTTTCCGCGATCCGGACCTGCTTTTTCCCGTGCTTTGCCAAAAACTCACCGAAGGTATTGGTCAGTTCGACTTTTTTGAATGCGATCAGTTTATTTGGAATGGTAACATCATAGTCCGTGAAGCAGACATAAGTCGTCTTGACTCTCTCTCCACGGTCGAAACCATCGAACTCATCTGCGCAGAACACACGCGTCATCTGACGGGCACGGTCCGGACGGAAATTATAAAAGATCACAGAATCGCCTGCCTGAATCTTTGCCACCGGTGCTCCATCTTTTTCGATAATGGTAGGAATCATGAACTCATCTGTTTTTTCATTATCATAAGAAGCCTGAATCGCCTCTACCGGATTGGCAGCCTTGATTCCCTCTCCCTTGGTCAGAGCATCATAAGCAAGCTTGGTACGATCCCAGTTATTGTCACGATCCATGGCATAATAACGTCCCATGACAGTAGCGACCTCTCCAACGCCGAGCTCCGCCATTTTATCGACCAGCTGGGCCACATAGTCCTTTCCGGAGGTCGGCGGGGTATCTCTTCCATCCAAAAAACAATGAACGTAGACCTTTTTTAAGTCATTCCGCTTTGCCAGCTCTAATAAACCAAAGATATGGCTGATGTGGCTATGTACGCCTCCGTCGGAAACCAGACCGAACAGATGCAGTGCGGAATCGTTGTCCTTTACATTTTTTACTGCCTTTAAAAACTCTTCGTTTTCAAAGAATACGCCATCCTCAATTTCCTTTGTGATCCGGGTCAGCTCCTGATAAACGATCCGTCCGGCACCCATATTCATATGTCCAACCTCGGAATTTCCCATCTGTCCATCTGGAAGTCCGACCGCCAGACCGCTTGCCAGTCCCGGAACGAACGGACACTCTGCCATCAAGCGATCCATGACCGGTGTCTTTGCCAGCTTCTGCGCATTTCCTTCTTCCTTTGGATTTAATCCATATCCATCTAAAATCATTAATACGGTAGGTTTTTTACTCATTCTTTTTCTGCTCCTTTTTGTAGCTCTGTGCTCCTGGCACTTTTTCTCTGTTAATGTCCAGTATAATATTTTTTTTCATGGATTGCAAGCCCCAAAAACTCTTCTCTATGCATTCATCCGATATTCCATTCTCAGCTTGTCTGCAATCAATGCGATAAACTCTGAATTCGTCGGCTTTCCTCTTTCTTCGCTGATGGTATATCCAAAACGCTCCTCCAAACGATCGGTCCGTCCTCTGGACCACGCCACTTCGATGGCATGACGGATTGCCCGTTCGACGCTGCTGGAGGTCGTCTTATATTTTTTCGCGATCATAGGATAGAGCAGCTTGGTGATATAGTTGACCATCTCCATATCATTCACTGCCATCAAGATCCCATCCCGTATGTACTGATATCCTTTGACATGTGCCGGAATCCCCAGCTCACGAATGATCGAGGTGACCTCCGACTCTAAGGAGTACGGATTGAACTCAATCCTTTTATTGCCTGTTTTGGCAGGGTTCTTTTGGAAGGGACGGATCTTATCTTCCCGAAGCTTCATCTGGTAGAGCTGACTGATCCGCTCATAAAGATTCTCTGCTTTGACCGGCTTCATCATATAATAGGAGGCTCCCAGCTGGCTCGCACATTCTACGAGACCCGGTGTCCCGATCGATGTCAGGATAATGATCTGCGGTTTTTTCATGACTCGTTTGTCTTTTTGAATGTTCTCAAGTATCGAAAGTCCGTCTGCACCAGGAAGAACAATATCGAGAATCAGTACATCCGGCTGGAATACGCGAATCCGTTCACATACATTCTGGCCATCTTCTGTACATCCCGTCAGCTCTATATCGGTTTTTTCTGAAAAGTAGGTTGTAAGCGCCCGATATTCGGTGTCTGCAATCATTAGTTTGATACTTGTGTTTTCTGTCATATTATTTCTCTCCTTTTTTATTTGCAGTTACTATTTGCAGCAAAATCGAGGTCTTGTTTCCTTTTTTCGGTGAACTCTGACCTTTTTTGCATTATAGCGCATCATTCGGAAATAATATGGAAGATATTCTGTCCTCTTTAGGAACAGAACAGGAATTAAAATGGAATTGCCCATCTTTTTTTTCACTTTTTCTTCGGATTCTCTTTTCTAACCTTTTATTTTGTCGAGCGCTGCCATCCGGTATTCGCCCCAGCTGTAATTCATCATATACTCGCCCAGATAGTTGTAGGTCATATCTCCCTTTAAATATTGGTACAGATCACATTCCAGCAGTTCGGCATTGATCCTGTGAACTCCGCGCGCACTGATCAAAAGATCTTCCACGCCGTTCTGCTTTAGTTCTTTTTTCAATGTCCTACAGATCTTGCTGCACAAATTCTGTGTCCCTTCGTCATTCGGACGGTCTTCCCACAGGATGCTGATGATCTGTTCAGAATTTACTGTTCCTCCTTCCCTGTCGATCAGGATCGCCAGAAGCTCTTTTGCTTTTTCGCTGCGGAACATGATTGGCTCCCCATTCACGAACAGGTCAAAATGTCCAAAGGTCTTCGCAAAGACCCGTTTCTTTTCACACAGCCGCTTTGCCGACTCCATTGCGTAGACTACCTCTCCTTTTCGGTAAGGCTTCAACAGATAAGCAATCGCCCGAAGTCCCGCCACATCCTTGATATAGGTCTCAAAGTCAAAGCCTGTAATGTAAAACAGCATCAGCCCCGGCTGTACCTCGATCATGCGTTTTCCCAGCTCGATTCCATTCATTCCCGGCATCTGGATATCCAATACCGCTAAATCTACTTTTACCTCCCGCAAAAAATCCAGAGCCTTTGCCGGATTGCTGAATTTTCCTAATATTTCGACTCCCGGAACCTCTCTGATCTCATGCTCAAACAGATCCATCGCCAGCCGCTCATCATCGATTATCATGATTTTCATTTCATTGCTCACCCTTATTCTTTCATCTTTTCTTTACTTCATCGTTCTACAATTCACGTCCTTTTTTCCCTACGATCCGCTTGATTTCCTCCGGGCGTGAAACAATAATCTGCGCTCCACTCTCTTTTAAGAACCTTCTGCTGCGATACCCCCATCCCACGCTGATGCAAGGCAGTCCGGCATTCTGGGCAGTCAAAAGATCCACATCGGAATCACCGACATATACCGCCCTCTTTCCGTCACTTTTTAGCTGGGATAATGCTTCCTTCACAGGTTCCGCTGAGGGTTTCCTCTCTCTGTGTTCCACATCTCCGACTATCACATCAATCATGCCTTCAAAAAAGGTCTGGTTCAGTAGTTTGACCGCAGATTCCGCTTTGTTAGAAACAATTGCCATTTTGATCTTGTACTCTGACAGATAACGAATCAAATCCATGATTCCTTCATAAGGAGCCGTCCGGTCAGCATAATGCTCTCCATAGTAAGAACGAAACCTGTCAAAGACCTCCTCCGTCATCTCCTCACTGGTTCCTTCCGGTACGCTCCGCTCAATCAGTTTATGTATTCCATTGCCGATGAATCCCCGGATTTCCTCTATGCTCCGTTCTGGCATTTCCGCTTTTGAAAGTGCATAATTCACACTATCTGCCAGATCGTCCAGGGAATCCAGCAAGGTCCCATCCAGATCAAAGATTACAGTATCCACCTTTTTATCTCTCAGTGCCTGAAGCTCCCTGCGCTTCTGCTTTTCTTCCAATCTTCCATTGACCACATCCTGAAGCAGAAGGTACAGGCAGGCAAAGACCGGAACGCCAAGAATCATTCCCATGATTCCAAACAGGCTTCCTCCCACAACGATTGCGAACAGAACCCAGAGCGTAGAAAGACCGGTCGAACCCCCCAGAATCTTTGGTCCGATCACATGACCATCGAGCTGCTGGATCACCAAGATCAGCAGGGTAAAGACAAGAATCTTTTGGGGACTGGCAAGAATCAGGATCATTGCGCCAATGATTCCCCCAATGATCGGCCCGGCAATCGGGATGATATTGGTACATCCCACAATGATACTGATCAGAATCGAAAATGGAATCTGAAGCAGGCACATACAGATAAAAGTCAAAAGTCCAATAATCAAGCTGTCGATCAGCTTGCCCATAAAAAATTTTCCAAGGACACTATGCATGGCTGCGATTGCTTCCCCAGCCCGCTCCATTCCCTTATCTGACAAAAAAGCCTGCCCCAGCTTATGAGCCTGAAGGAGCAGACGTTTTTTTCCTGACAGTACATAGATACAAAAAACGATGGTTGTAATAACTGTCACAATGCTGCTCCCCAGCGCTTTTCCATACTGATACAGCTTTGGCATGATATTTGTAAGATAGTCTGATACTTTTTTTGTCCACTCCTGATAATTTCCGGTCATGCGATCCAAGTTCAGCTGTGGAATCCCTGTCCGTTCCGATATTCGAAGCAGCTCCCGGTTCAGGTTCTCCTGATACTGCGGAATATTCGTGAACAGCGTCGTAAGATTTTCTGCTACCTGCGGCACGATTCTGGTCAGGGAAAGGATCAGTACCAGCAGAACGATCACGCCTACGACAGCGATCGATATCGTTCGGTTCTTTAGTTTTTTTTCAAAAAAGGTCACCGGAATATCGAAAACATAGGCCCAGACGATTCCATATAAAAAAGGAGATAGTACGTGAAGCACCCTTCCGATTCCCGAACAAATGACATCCAGATTTTGAACTGCGCCATATAACAGGATTCCAATCACGACCACCATCAGATTCTGGATGCTTCGCCTGGAAAACTGCCATTTATGATTTGAATCCATTGATTTCCCTCCTACCACCGAATTCCTTTGGGATAATGATTTTTGATGATACCGTTAACACTTTTTCCAATTCCCATTGGAATGCCTTCTACTTCTAAAAAACTCCACCCCTTTTGTGCCTGCTTTACCACACTCTCTCCTTTCTGGTAATGCTCTGCCTCCTCCAGTGAAAGGCTCACCCCATGGGTGACTTCTTCTCTTTTTAACGCCATTCCAAGAGCGTGGGAAGGCTCGAATCTGTTTTTCTTATTTTTCCCAAGCTCCAGACCAGGCCGGACTACCCGAAGTCCGTCCAGCTTCGGCAGGATCTGTGGAACCGCGTAAAGGGTATCCCCAAAAAAGGAAAGAGCAGAGCCAGATGCTTCAAACATCCTCTCATCCACAAAATGCTCTTTAGCAAAACCGGTATATTCCGCCAGCATTTTTTTCTCTTTTCCTCTCCGGACTACCCCCTGTCTCTTTGCTGCAAGACCTTCCTCTTTCCGAAGCCTTGCAACAAAATGACCTTCTCCCTTTAACCGGTGCGGCCATAATCGTTTCGTCCATTCCACCTGTGGCAAAGGAACGTCTTTTAACCATTCTGCTCTTCCACTTTCAAACTGCTCTGTTTTGATTTCCTCCAGGGAAAATTCCGGATGATCCGCGCAAAATGAAGCTATGACCTGTTCATTTTCCTCCGGAGAAAAGGTGCAGGTAGAATAGACCATGACACCGCCATGCCGTAAAAGATCTGCGGCATGATCCAAGATTTCCCTCTGGCGCTGTGCGCACATAGCAACGAGATCCTCGCTCCATTCTGCGGTTTCCCCGTTTTCCTCCAGCTCCTTGTGAAACATCCCTTCTCCCGAGCAGGGCGCATCCACCAGCACTTTATCAAAAAAACAAAAGAAACGTTCTGAAAGCCTCTCGGGCGTTTCATTTAAGACCACGGTATTTCGAAGCCCCAGCCGTTCTACATTTCGTGACAGGATCTTTGCCCTCGCAGGATGAATCTCGTTGGAAACTAAAAGTCCCTCGCCCTGCTGCTTTCCTGCTATCTGGGTCGTCTTCCCTCCCGGTGCGGCACATAGATCACAGATTATCTCGCCCGGGCGAACCGAAAGTACCTCTGCCGCTGCCATAGCGCTCGGTTCCTGCAGATAATACGCTCCTGCTTCATGTAAAACATGCCTGCCCGGACGCTGTTCCCGCGATACATAATACCCTTCTGCTGCCCAGGGAATCTTTTCCAAAGTAAACGGAAGCTTGTCTAAAAAAGCCTCCTCTTTGATTTTTAATGGATTTCTCCGAAGTCCATGAAATCGTTCTCGTTCATAGCTTAAAAAGAAATCCTCCGCCTCCTCTTTTAGAAGGTATTTCATTTTATTCTTAAAGCTCTCTGGTAACTCTGTCCTCATTTTGTCTTCTCAATCTCCATATAAAATCTGAACCGTTTCAACAGAAATCCGGTCATCTCCCGGATCAAGTTCTTTTACCTTTTGTCCTTCTTCCGGGCAGATTTCAAACAAAGCTGCCGCATTTACCGAAGAAAAATACCAGGCTTCATCCGTGCTCACCCGAAAGAGATATTTCTGTTCTCCCTCCAACAAATAAAAATCATACTCATAAAGAGGACGAAATCCTTCCTGTCCGGTACCAAGCTGTAATTTTGCCGGTATTTTTTCCTCTTCCTCTTCTCCCGGCGTATAGGTACATTTTAAGAGCAGATAATTCCCTTCGTACTTTTCTTCTTCTCCGATCTCCGAAAATGAAAAGATACCATGCTCATATTGGGTTTCCCTTACGACAGCATTCTGATCTGCTTTTTTTTCATCAAAGGTTCCCCAGAAATAAGGAAGATATTTAATGTCCTGACTATGATTTTTCCTGGAAGAATCCTCCCCTGCCTTCGTCATACAAAAGTCCCCGGACAACTCTAAAAATTCCTGCTCACGCGCCTCTAAAGCTGCTCTTACCTGCTCTTTTCTGTCCTTTCGGCACCATAAAGAAACATCCTCAAATTTGCACACCGGAACAAAGTTCTGGTAAATATACTCCGCGATCTTATAGTACCTGCAGGTGTTCGGGATACCATCCATCATGATGGAGAAGCCCTCTGTCGTTTCATTTGGCATCAACGCCGCCGCAACATAGGATGTGCTGTTCTCGATTTCTTCCAAGAACTCTGCCTGTGCCTCCTCTCCAGCCACCAGCGCCGGCGACTGGCTGACATAGACCGGACAGCTCCGTCCCAAAAGGGAATACAAAAACGTCTTATTGACAAAATCCAGATAGGTTTCCTCTTCTTTGAGCGCAGTAGACAAAACAGCATCCCATAAGAGTGCTGTCGTTTCCAGCTCTTCTTCGTACCGTACTCTCTTCGCAGCTCCAGAAATCGTTTCCCACGCAGTCAGTTCCCCTCGCTCTGCCTCCCATCCATCAATAAATTCGCCCATATGCTCTCCCGCTTTTTCTGCCAGAGAAGCTTCCGGCGATCCGTCAATCTCTCCATACATTCCATAAAACACGATCATTCCCATAAGACAATAAATAAAGACCTGCCGTTTCCCTGTCATGCACAAAATATAGACCAGTACGAAAAATACCCCACAGAAGGTCACGACTGTCACATTATTTTCCGCCATGCTGTGGCGGACTAATCCTCTGGAAAAATTAGCAAAGTAAGCGACTCCCAGAAAAATCAGGGAACAATATTCGCATGCGCTGCATTTTTCCCGGATCCGTTTGGAACAAACCAGCGTCATGAGCATGACTCCACTGGCAGCCGGAAGAATACAATAACACCAGGCGAACATCGTACCTGTCATATTTCCTAAATTTCCATAGGCCCAGTTGGCATTGGAGGAAGCAATATGAAGAATCTCCATCAACCGTTCCATTGCCGGTATCCCCCGATGCGCACAAACTCCGACGAATAACGCTACGGACAGTAAAATCACAATCAAAAATGGCAGGAGCAACCGGTCAATGGTCTCTCCTTCATGGAAAAAAATCGTATAGCAGATTCCTGCTGTCACAGCAGCCACACCAAAAGCAGCTCCCAGATCCAGCCGGTACAGAACGACGATGACACAGGCGAGCCAGATCAATGTGGAACGAAAGAAGGTCTTCTGCGTAATATACCGCTGCATCATCAGACAGATCAGCATCCCCACGCCAAAAAATCCCCACATTCCATAATTACTGTCCGGATTCAAAAAGCTCTCAAACCCGCCAAACACCGGAAGGAGCAGACTGCACCAGAACGCAAACTCTTTGTTGGTCAGGCTATTGATAAAGTAATAAAATACCAGAACCAATACTACATAGATATAAACGGAATATGGCGCCGCGATCGCACCGACCGGGTCTGAATTGGTCACTCCATAAAGCAGTCCCCCCAGGACTCCGGAAAGCATATGCCCCGGAAAGTGGTCAATGATCGGCAGTTTTCCATATTGGAAGAAATCGCTGATGGAAATGCTATAATTGGCCGACTCCAAAAGATCTACGGATGAAACAAAGGAAAGCGGAAGCTGCACGGCGAACAGCGTCATTCCAAGCAGAACCACCGGATAGACAAATGCCTGATATTTTTCTCCTTCAAAAATCTCTTTTTCCATACGGAATAACAAATAAGCGGCACCAAATACCAGCATCAAAAAAAGAAAGCTCCCGATCAAATACCAGCGTTTAGGATAATGGATGTAGATCTGATACTGGTTTAGAATGTTGATTCCTTCGATATATAAGGATGTAATAGGAAGAATCAGTAAAAATAAGAGCCCTATTTCTCCTAAGCCCCGAATCTTCATCCGCTTTTTCTTATATTTCTGTGAAATAATAATAATCGCCAGCCCTGCCCCCCACAGAATCCAATCCGTCAAAAACCAGAACAGGCCTCCATTCCACTTAGGAAACAGCCCGATCGATACTGGAAGACTGAGTCCCAGGATGCTATAAAAATATACCTGATAGGTCGAATAAGAAATCCATTCCTCAAAGGAAAAACCGATGTAGAGGCAGTCAAAGGTGAGCGCCGACAGCATCAAAAGAAAGCCCAGATCAAAAATCACGGCCTGGCTCTCTAATACATCCGAAAAGCCCCCAATGACCTGGAACAATAAATCCGCATATGCAATGGGCAGAAGAAGATCAATGTGCTTGATCACCACTCCCTTGGAAAAACCGCTCCGTATCGTAAACAGCTTGGTAAAGATCAGATAAATCAGACAAGTCGTCAGAATAAATCCCACAATCCAAAGAGAAAAGCGAAGGACGATTTTTTGAATATCATGATTTTCTATAATTCCCATTCCGATGCTTCTTGAAAAGGAGGTAACACGAATCCCCTGTTCTCTCATCGGATTGAAAAAGAACATGAGTACCGTCGCGTAATATATGGATAAAAGAAGAATCTTTTTTACATTGCTCTGTGGCTTCTGAGATAGAAACTGCATGATCTGTGTCAACATAAGGAACCTCCCGCCAAAATAAAGCATGATTATCCCCATTAGAGTACCATATTTTCTTTCATCTGTCAAAAAAAGTTGATTCTCTGACCGGACTTGTGCTATAGTATCCTATGCAAATGATCATCATACTGCAGAAAGAGGGAATACTATGGATTCTATTGAAATCAGGGAACTTACTATTTTTGCCCATCATGGGGTACTGCCGGAGGAACATACGCTCGGACAGAAATTTTTGATTTCCGCAAAACTCTATTTCGATGCCCAGCCGGCCGGTCGGGATGACGACCTGGAACAATCGATTGATTATGCAAAAGTCTGTGAAGAAATATCGTCTTTTTTCTCCTCTCATACTTTTTTGCTGATCGAAGCGGCAGCAGAACACCTGGCCAATCATCTTCTTTTGACCTTCTCCCGCCTCCGGGAGCTTTCACTGACCATCTGCAAGCCCTGGGCTCCGGTTCATCTTCCGCTTAAGGATATTTCCGTCCGGATTCACCGTCAATGGCATACTGCCTACCTGGGACTCGGATCAAATCTGGGCGACCGGGAACAATATCTGACGCAGGCCATCGAAGCCTTCCGGGAGCATCCACTCTGTCGAACGCTTCTTTTTTCATCGTTTCATGAAACAGAGCCTTATGGCTATACAGATCAGCCGGCGTTTCTTAACGCCTGTCTTCGGATCGATACCCTGCTTTCTCCTACAGAGCTGTTATCGTTCTGCCAAACATTAGAGCAGAAGGCTGAGCGGGTACGTACCATCCACTGGGGGCCGCGCACCTTAGATGTCGATCTGCTTTTTTATGACCAGCTGATCTTATGGACGAAGGAGCTCGTCCTGCCGCATCCAGAAATAGAAAAGAGGAGCTTTGTCTTAGAGCCCCTCTGCGAAATCGATCCATATTTTGTACATCCTATATTAAACAAGCGCCTGATCCACCTAAGGGATGAGCTATAGTTACTATTCACAGCCACTATCCCGCAAGGTATTTTCATGCGTTTTTTGCACACCGAAGGCGCACAGAGTGTGAAAATCCGGGGCA
>CADBUD010000069.1 GCA_902797785.1 uncultured Lachnospiraceae bacterium | reverse complement strand
ATATGACCGATAGGGCATATTTCCACTCTGTGCGCCTTTGGCGTGTGCATTTTGTTGCTATGAACAGCGGAGCTGTGAATAGTAACCAAGAAAAAACAGAAAGGAATATAGATGACAGCAGCTATTGAAATTATGACGAATCTGCGATAGAATGAAGAGGAAGGAAGCATACACTTTTGAAGCTTCGGACGGGAATGCAGCAGCTTCTGGCACAGTTCCTAAGCTCAAAAGATGGGACTCCGGTAAATAGCCGGAGTCTTTTTTTCAAAGGAGCAGTTAATTGAGGATGTAAAATATGATGGAAACAAACAAGTATTTTCAACAAGCCCTGGCAAATATGACCTTCGAAGAAGCCGGGGGCGCAGCGATTCGCCACTTAGCAGACCTGGGTTATCCAGTTAAAAAAATCCAGCAAAACCTATATTATCCGGTGCCGTATGAAAAGGTGCAGAAGGCAGTCTGGCAGTATTTTGTAGAAAATGGGACGATTTTATTAGAATCTCCGGAGCAGATAAAAAAAGTGGAAAAATCTGATTTTGTTCGTGAGATCGGTCCGGATGGGAGGGCTTCTTTCCGGTATATCAAAAAAACAATCCGGGATTTTTCAGGGATTCAATGGAACCGGCATCGTCTGGATAAGAGAACGGGGGATTCTCTGAAAAAGTTGTTTGCGGATTGTATAAAAAAGGAAAACGATCCGGACGGGAAGATGCCGGTCTATGTTTCCTGCAGATTTGGAATAGAACAAAAAAAGTCGCCCGAGACCTACCAGAAAATGTGTTCTGTACTGAGCGACACCCAGAGGGAATATATCGATGGATTGCTGTGGGAACGTCAGGTCTGTTATCACAAGTTGAACACTCGTATGCAGGAGATTTTATGTTGTTTGTATGATCATGGATATTATCAGGGAGAAATATATGTTCTTTCTGCCGGAAAAGTGATTGAGATTTCTTAAGGAACACAAGAAAGGGAAATAGAGCAGCACAGATGGGAGGGCAGAACAGTGAAGAAGGAAATCATCCGGAGGAAAGCTATTCGCAAGAAAATCAGAATCGCGCGGATGTGGGTTGGGATGATGATGACAGAGAAAGCGATGCGGATGATGATTTTGAAGATGGGGATGATGACAGAGAAAATGATGAGGATGACGAAGAAGATGACGAAGAAGATGACGATGATGATGAAGATTAAGATGCTAAAGAAAAGAGGAGTGGAATAATTCAAAAAACAAAATGAAAAGATAAAATCAAAAAGATAAAATCAAAAAGATGAAATCAATAAATAGAAAGAAGGAATTAATATGAAAACATTAAAAAACAAATGGAACCAAATCAAAAATATGGCAACATCCGCACTCATGGTCTCTGCCCTGGTCTTTGGAATCACAGCCGCTCCGGCGAATGCAGCAGCCAAGATCAAAGAGGCAGAATATGAAGGAAAAGGAAAGGTGGAGATAGATTTCTTTTCCAAAGTGGAATATAAAAACTTAAAGGTGACAGCAAAGGATCAAAGTGGAAAAAACGTAAAAGTAAAAATTGAGGATGCAGATGATGACGATCTGACGTTTAAGTTAAAAAGCTTCAAATCAGGAAGTACTTATACATACAAGATCAGTGGAATCAGAAAAAAAGGGGAATCCAAGTATGGAACTATCAAGGGAAGCATCAAGATACCAAAATCCGGTGGGAGCGTTCCGGTAGAAAAAGTTGAATACGATGCCAAGGATCGTGAGGTCAGCTTTGAGTTCGAAACCAAAATCGAATACAAAAATCTGAAAGTCACCATATCTGATGGGAAAAAGAATTATGTAACGAGCATCGACGATGATGACGATGAGGATTTCCTGAAGGATGAGGTTGAGGTAAAGGTGAAAAAACTGAAAAAAGGCGTAATGTATCACTATACGATTTCAGGAATCAAAAAAGCCGGAGATAAAAAATTCACCTCTATCAGTGGAAACTTTCAGATTTAGTTGACAAATTTATTATGCCATTTCACGGCTTCATCCCGATATTGTGAAGCGACCTGCATGAGATCATTGTATTGCCGGACTGCGCTTTGAATAACGGAATGAAGCCGTTTGATTTCCCGGGTCTGTTCAGATATGGTTTCCCGGGCAGTCGTTAGCTCCTGTTTCATCTGATTGAGCTGTTCTTTTTGATTTGTTTTATCTTTTTGGTCT
>CADBUD010000068.1 GCA_902797785.1 uncultured Lachnospiraceae bacterium | reverse complement strand
TCGTATTTGGCGCACTGCTGCCTCGGATTTTCAAGCAAAATGCGCTTGAAAATACCTTGCGGGATAGTGGCTGTGAATAGTAACGCCTTGTGCACTTTGCACAAAAATCCGCATGGACAAGCTCGCTTGTCCACACGGATTTTCGTGCAAAGTGCACATGCGATCTCATCGCATGGCACTTTTAACCCCAACATCATTTTCATTAAATGAAATTACGATTCACTGCTTTGCTGTTCATAACAACAAAATGCACATGCCATAGGTGTACAGAGTATGAAAACACCTTGCGGGATAGTGACTGTGAATAGTAATCTAAAGATCGTATTACATATTTCCAAGAAGCTTATTCTTTTCTGCTTTATATTCATCTTCGCTTAATACGCCTTCGTCACGCATCATTTTCAGTTTTCTTAATTTCTTCTGGAACTCATCTTCCTGTCCGCCCTGATTCATATTTGGCTGCTGGTAGCCACCCATCGGCTGCTGATAAGCGCCCATTGGCTGCTGGTAACCGCCCATTGGCTGCTGGTAACCGCCCATCGGCTGCTGGTAACCGCCCATCGGCTGCTGGTAACCACCCATCGGCTGCTGGTAACCGCCCATCGGCTGCTGGTAACCGCCCATTGGCTGCTGGTAACCACCCATTGGCTGCTGGTAACCACCCATCTGTCCCTGCATTTCTGGCTGGAGAGTAGCTACATATCTCTTTTCAGGAAGATATGCCTGCAGGAAGCTGAAGATATTTCCCGGAAGCTCTACATTCATCCAACGGCGGCTTCCATAGGAATAATAATTTAAAATAACGCTGGTGTCATTGATCATGCTGATCTGGCTGCGCAGTGAACCCTCATCTCGCATGTTCATCTCCGGTACATAACCGTTATATGCATTTAAAGGAATTCCCATATAACCAAGGATTTTTCCGCTGATCAGAGCTTTGGTGATGGACTCAAAGCCATTGACAAAGCTGCTCGCATAATCCTGTGGCATTGTCGTTTTTGAAGCATGAATCGTTCCTGCCGGAACAAAGACACGAATTTTATCAAATGTCAAATGACCATATACGCATTTTTTCTCTTCTCCATCGATAGCCAGAATATTCAGGCTTCGATCCTCTCCGATAAAGAAAGCGGTAAGCTCTGTCTCTGTCTTTTCCAATACGAACTCCGGGAGATTTTTGCGAAGGATAAATTTGGTATGTTCGCTCTCTACATATTCCTCTGGACCCTGATCGCTAGTATCTTCGCCATCATCCTCTTCTGCCTCGTCCTCTGCTGTTTCTTCATCAGAATCCTCCGGAAGCTCATCATCCTCTGATGGTGGAAATTCTCCATGTACAAAATAATAGAAGGTCTCATCTATTTCTTCCATTGTGGTATCCAGTCCTGGCAGATAAATCTCAGGGGATTTTCTTGCCAACTGAATCGGGATGACCTTAAAGCCCTCTACACCTTTAAAATAAGTCTGCTCTATACCGGAATAATCTTTCAATCTGTAATTAAAATCACAGACTTCCGGGTTCATTGCTTCGTCCCATTTAATGTATCCTCTTCCTTCTACGATTTTGTTGGTCAAACTCAGAGTGATCTGCTCCGTATAAGGTTTTCTCTTTGAGGTATCTGTATATTCTCCTTCAAATACCTTGTATTCCATTTCTGCCATCTTCCATTCCTCCTCCGGATGTTATGCTAACTCTCTGTATTTATATTATACAGAAATATTTATTTTTATTATATTACAAATCCTAAAAAACAGCAACAAGAAAAAAGATTTCTTGTGTATTTTGTACAATGCTTATGATTTGATGTCAGATTTTCCTGTGCTGAGGTATAAAGCAACACCATTATTTATTGTATCATTTTATTGGAAAAAATCAATGGGTACAACCGTAAAATCATCAATCTACTTCAATTTTTTTCATTCCTTTTCGGAAAACGACGTCATATAGCACAGGAATGATAAATAGGGTCATCAATGTGGCATATGCCAGACCGCCCATGGTAACAATGGCCATGCCTCGTCCCATGGTTGCTGCCGCGTCTGTGCTGAGTGCCATGGTGGACATCGCAAGGATGGTCGTAAGGGCAGTCATAAAGATCGGCCTCATACGGGTCTTTCCGGTTTCTACCAGGGCATCGCGTTTTTCCATGCCTTCGAGCCGGAGCTGATTCGTGTAATCCACAAAAACGATACCATTATTTACAACGACACCGGAAAGGACAAGGAATCCCATCATCGCAGTGATAGAAAGCTCCTCGCCCGATGCCATCAGGGATAAAAATCCACCGGTAAAAGCTAAAGGAATCGTGAATAATACGATAAAAGGCGACAGCAGATTCTGGAACTGCGCGACCATGATCAGATAGATGAAGACGATGGCAAGACCAATCATTTTTAAGAGGTCAACCATGGTTTCATTAACGGAGGTACTTTCTCCACTGATTTTGACCTCATAGCCGTCCGGGGCGTGGTATTTGTCAAGGAGATCCTCTACTTCTCTGGAAAGAAGGGTGGTATTATAGCCTTCCATCGTTTCCGCAGTAACAGAGATATAACGAGTCTGATTTTCCCGGCTGATGGATTTCAGACCTTCTTTTTCTTCGATTTCGGCAAATTCAGAGAGCTTATGTTTTTTTTCTACATCCTTTCCTTCGTCATCCTTGGTCGTAGTGGTAAATTCGTAATCCATGAGATTTGTTTTTGTCAACTCATCTGATTCATCGACTAAGATGACTTTGTAATTTTCTCCATCGATCGTGAGTGTTGTGGAGTCGGTCTCTGTGGTCAGATTTGCAGACAGCTCCGCAAAAATCTGTGCCACGGTCAGATTTCTTCGCATGGCCTTGTCCTTATTGATCACGAGCTGGAGCTGGGTATCGCTTTCCTCCTGGCCATTCGTGATATTTTCAAAGCCCTTTACCTGTCCAAGAAGATCCATGATATCCTGGCTGACATTTAAAAGAGTATCGCTGTCCGGACCGGAAATATCAATCTGCATTCCACTTCCCATTAGGGCAGACATATCCATATTGCTGGTCGAGACATTATAGTCATCGCACGGCAGAGTGCTGAGGATATCTTCCATTTTTTGAGCAATGATGGAATTATCCTTGGAGGCTTCATCGTCCAGCAGGACTAAGAAGGTAAAGTTTCCAGTGGAGTCATTGCTAAGGGAAAGGGAAGCTACCCCGCCGGAAATCGCGCCGACGGTTTCTACCCCATCAATCTGTAAAAACTGCTCTAAGACCTGATCTGCCAGAGCATAGGCTTCTTGATCGTCAGCACCCTTTTCTGCTTCGACGGTAACGCTCATCTGATTTCCTCCCATATCCGGAAGCAGGATCATTCCGATTTTGGTTACCCGATAAAGACAGAAGGCCAATAATCCGATGGATAACAGAATCGGAACAAACTTGAACCGCAGGAAAAATCGAAGGATTTTCTCATATGCGGTAAGGACAGACTGGAAAAAACGATGTTTTTTCTCTTTATTTTGGCGCAGGACGGTAGAACTCATGGCAGGAACCAGAGTCAAAGCGACGATCAGACTTGCAGACAAGCTGTATGCAATCGTGAGTGCCATGTCAACGAACAACTCTCTGGTTAGTCCACCGGTAAAGACAATCGGTAAAAAGACACAAATTGTCGTAAGGGTCGAGGAAAAAATGGCGCCCGCTACCTGCTCTGCTCCTTGTACAGCGGCCCGTGGAGCAGGGATTCCCTCGGATCGCATTCGATAAATATTTTCTATGACGACGATAGAGTTATCCACCAGCATCCCGACGCCCAGCGCCAGACCCGAAAGGGAAATGATATTTAAGGTGATGTCGCTGAAATACATGAGGACAATAGCAAACAGGACACTCAGAGGAATACTGAAGGCGACGACGATGGTAGGACGTACATCCTGAAGGAATAAGATCAGGACGATGATCGCCAGGATCGCGCCATAAATCAGGTTGGATAATACGGAATCTACAATCAGCTTGATATAATCGCCCTGATCCAGCAGGGAGGTAAAATGGAGTCCCGGATATTCTTTTTCCAGTTCATCCATGGCTTTATTTGTTGCTTTTGACACATCAGAGGTACCCGCTGTACTGGATTTGGAGATGTTTAATATGATAGCGTCATTTCCATTTACCTTGGCATAGCTTTCATCTGCATTATCAATCCATGTGACATATGCGACGTCGGAGATTCGAACATCCCCAATCCCATCGACCCGGCAGAGAAGCATTTCCTCGATATCTTTGACACTGTCATATTCCTCTCCGATTTTTAGCATATATTGGGTTTCGCCTTCATAAATATATCCGGCAGGCATTTCAAAGTTTTGCGCGGAAATGAGCTTGGAAAGGGTGTCCATATCCAAAAGGGTATTCAGATTGGCCTGCTCTAACGCATTTTCCCGGGATTCCTCCAGTGTGTCCTGAGATTCTTCTAACTGTTTTTCACTGGATTCGATGGTACTGAGTCCGGAGGCAATCTGGGCATCGCCGGAACCAAAGCCGGCAGCCGCAGATATTTTTCCGCTTTCTAGGGCACCGTAGTTTTCTGTTGCCGCGCCGGTCATGGAGGTGACCTGGTCAGAGATGGCCTGTGCAGCCAAAATCTCTGTTTTTAAATTGGCAAGCTCGGTTTCGATTTGGGGAATTCTGGTATTTACGATTTCGTCCATTTGCTTTAGGTTTTTCAGGGTAAGGTTTTCCCCCATCTCCTCCTGCCCCTGTTCCTTGAGCATTTTTTTGACGTATTTTAGTTTGGACGGATTTGCGATAGCATCTTGAATGTCTGTAGGAACCTTGTTGAGCTGCTCTTCAATCTGCTGCTTTGTAAGAATGTCTGCCTGTTCGGCAGCAGCGCTGTTGATCTGTCCGGAAACATCGTCGCCAAGCATGGAGAGAATGGCTTCGACATTATCTTCCGTAACTTCTACAGTAAGTCCGGCACCGCTGACGGCGGTTTTTACGGCTTCCAGACGGATCGTGTCATAAATCGGCTGATATATGGCCTGATAGGTATCTTTACTTCGCAGCGTTTCGCCAATCGTGGAAAAGGCGGTATTGATTCCATTGTAGCCATCAACGACACCGGCTTCTTCGTAGGCATTTTTTTCTGTTTCCAGAGCGAGCTGGCTGGCCTGCAGTCCCTGAAGCTGGGCATTGTAAGCATTTTTGATGGAAATGGCCTCAGACATTTGAAGGCTGGCATCTCCCAGCTGGTCTGATGTTTCTGCCTGTTGGTCTTTTAACTCCTGTTGCTTTATCTTGAGCTCTTTTTTTGCGTCCTTGAGCTCTTTTTCCGCTTTATCCAGTTTTTCCTGGGCTTCATCCATTTTGCGTTCGACTTTATTTTTCAGTTTGAGATTTAATTGATCGACTTTTTTCT
>CADBUD010000067.1 GCA_902797785.1 uncultured Lachnospiraceae bacterium | reverse complement strand
TCACTAACCATACTCAAATCCAGATTATCCATCATTCCCCGGACAATCTTTCTTACAGTTCTATAATTATTGAAATCATAATATTTTTTATTATTTAAAGCCCGAATTCTTTTGTTTGCAAATTCAACAGCCTTATAACGTGTATATAACTGGTCAATTTCTCCCTGTAATTCATAGGCTTCAAATGCGCGCTGGTTCGATCGGTTAATGGTATTGGCGACATTCTCCAACGTATTCCGTATAAAATCATTATATCTTGACAACTCATTGTCAGCATTATATACGCCATTGACCCCCGTCGTGATTTCTGATCTGAGTCTATCATTTTCCCTTTGAATTTCATGTAATTTTGACTCAAGCCTGCTCACTTCCGCTCTTAATGCATACACGCTCACCGTCATCACCTCCCATTATCCTGACACATTAACCGCCCGATCTTTGCCCCATTCCTCAATTTCCCTGACAAGTTCCGGATTCATTTTTGAAATAGGAATGATTGTTTTTATAGATTCCCTCAATTCAAAAACAGAATATCTCTTTTCTTTATGCAAAAGCTGTCTCTGCGCCACTTCCTTCACTGCCATTTCCAAATCAGAATAAGAATAGCCTTCCGTAAGCTCAGCCAGTTCATGCACATCTTTCTCTGAAAGGGTAATTTTAAGCGACCTTCCAACATAATAACTAAGCGTTTTTATTCTCTCACTTTTATTCGGAAGCCCAGAAAAGAAAACTTCTGAAAATCTTCCCTTTCGATATAATTCATATGGAAGAGCCTTAACATTATTTGCTGTTGCGACCATGAAAACCTTTTCTCCTGTCTCCTGTATCCAAAACAAAAATTCACCAAGAACCCGCTTCCCAACATCATTTCCCGACTCCGAGACAGACAGAACCTTTTCAATTTCATCAATCCACAAAACACAGGGAGATACATTTTCAATAAACTGTAAGGCTTCTCTCATTTTTTTCTCACTCTCTCCTACCCATTTATCAAAAATCGCCCCCATATCCAAGCGGAATAAAGGTAAATCCCATTCCTGGGCAACTAATTTTGCTGTAAGAGATTTTCCACACCCCGGAACACCCACCATCAAAATCCCCTTTGGTGCATTTAAATCATATTCTGACAGCTGCGCTGCCGGAAGGAAAAAAACCTTCTTTTTTTCTTCCAGCCACTCCTTGAGCGCCAGCATTCCCTCAGCTACGTAATGTTTATAAAGATGTATATACTGTACCGTTCCAACCTTGGGATATATCTTTTGTTTTTGAACTGCCAGCTTTGATATTCTGTTTTTTTTCAATCCATTATTTCCGATAATTTCTGATGATAAAATATTATCAATCTGGATTTCCGTAAATCCTCTCAGAACAGTTGCAACATGTACAATGTCCTCTTCTTTCCATTCAACAAAAAAACGCCCCTGATACAATTGAATGAACTTTTTTATCTGACAGATTCTCTCTGATATGTCCGGATAGTCCAAATCCACTATCATTCCAAAGTTCGAAATCCTTGTCCACACCGAATCCGATGTAATCATCATGACCACCGCATTGTTTTCCTTTGCCAAATATAAAAGATTCATCAATTCCCTGGAATACAGATTATCATCCGATACTCTCCTTACATCACCTAAAACAATATTCAAATTTCTACTCTTTTTTATCCTTCCAAGAAAAAATCCCAACGGATCATCTTCTGTATCTGTTGATTTTACATTTTCCTCGCCAATTGTTCTAACCTGTCTGGCATCCGTATAGTACAAAAAAGATATTCTTGCATCATTGGTAATATCATGAAGCATTCTTTCAACACGTTCCCGCTCATTCGTATTAATGATTACAAGCGGTGTTCTGGCAAACACATAATTCACGATTTCACGTTTTACATCTTCATAATTCGCCATAAAAATCAAATCCTTCAACATATTTTTTTAATCCGGCTTTTTGGCATATATAAGAAAAATCCTCCATAAATCTACTGCTCTCTGCTTCGTTCATTTTTCTTAAAAAGCGAAAATACTCCTCCAAGAAGGACAAAAGTTTTTCTGCGACCTTGCCGTATAAGTTTTTTCTGATCCGCAACGGATAGTCTTTGATTCTGCAAAAGAAGAAACAACAATTAATATTTTTCTTAAATTGATGGATAGCACGTATCAAAATTTCCAGATCAACATCCTCCAAAGAACAATTGACCGATTTCTGAAACAGTTCCATCGTATTTTTTAATAAGACCATTTCCAGCTTTTCCATTTCCTTTTGCACAATTATGTACTGATCCTCTGCCGCCATAATGGGACAGCACTCTGTAAGCAGGTAAAATTCTTCACTACGAATTCCCTTCTCTTTTATTCGGCCCAAATGAACCATCCATTGCATGTAAGGAATCATTTTTATCTCTTTCATATTATTTCAAATAGCTAAACGGCGGTTCCAGACTCCAGGAAGGCAGTTTTTTATTCATTTCCTTCAACCTTTCATCTGAAGCATCATAAGTATTATTTCCTGTATCAAAGTTTTCCTGTATCCTTTTTTCTATTAATTCATCTAAAGTTAATTTCGTATCTTTCTCCATGTTCTTCCCTTCCTTCATTTCTTTTCTTTATATTCCCGTCCATATGGATCTTCATAAATCCCATTTCCCTTATGTCTGACATATATTCGTTCTCCCAGCTCTGTAATCCTTTCCTGAAAACCTTCCTGAAAAAACATCCTCCAAAGAGGTATCAGGATAATTGAACAAATAAAAAGAACTTTTAGAAATATTAATAAACCACATAGCAGCAAATTCAGACAATATGCAAGTTTTTCACCTCTGGGAACGTTTTTTGACGACAAAAATAGTGCTAGAATCAACGCTGCCACCAAAAATACTTCCACAAAGATCATAATAGGAATCTGATCTGTTGTCATCTGTCCTGTAGACGGTATAATTGCACATACCAAAGTCCACGCAGCTGCAAACAAAAATAAATTGAAACATACATACGCTCGAAATTTCACAAAAAACACACATAACGCAATTATTATAGCAACTGATATCAAAGGTACCATTCTATCATCTCCCATCCAATAATACGATCTATAAATACTCTATCTTACTCTGCAGAATATCTTTCTTTTCTTTTTCACCTGCATAATACTGTTTAAAATCAGCCAGCTCCAGCAAGCACGCATTCAATTGTGACACTGCTGCATTTACCCTTGCCGGATACTCTTTATTCGCTTTGATGATATTATAGATTAGGAAGCCCAATGCCAATGCTGTTCCCACTAAGGAATATAATGTTACAAAAGCCAAGCCTATAGACAGAACCATAACAATTAATGCAGCAATATTCGGCGTATTCACATACATCAGTTGAAACTTATTATTTCCAAAGAACTTTTTCATGTTCTCCAACTGTTCATTTTGATCCATACCATTTGAAATCCCCCTCCAGCTGTCAATTGCCAGAGGAAAATCCAATGGCAGGGATTCCTGCAGCATCATCGCCCAATTTTCCACTGCATTATGAAACCATGACTTCGTATTCTGCATTCCGAATCGTTTTACATGAACATTCGTCTGGTCTTCCCCATCATATACTGCCCATTTAATCATCTGTTTTCCAATATTAAAGCTCTCATTCTGCATGTTTTCATATTCTTCATATTGAGCTCTTGCTTCATCGACTCTTCCATCGTTTTCTATGACAAAATTAAAATATGCCTGCTGATTTTTCAAATCCAGTTCTTCTGCATCGTAATTTGAAATCAGATTCAAAAGAACCGCATCTACACGCTTTTTATAATTTGTCTCCGTCTGTTCCTCCATCTCCACATCCAGCTTATCAATTTCCAAAATTAACCGCTGGTATTTCGATACATTCGCATAAGACTCTACAATTGCCCCAAAATTTGAACAGCATTTTGGGAGTGCTGAATAAGCGCACCTTGTAACTGGCGGAAGCAGCTGAATATACTTCTGATAATCCCTCGTCAATTCATTTGAGATTTCATCATCCGAATTCAGTTCCGAAATCCATCCTTTGATCACTTTATTCACATCATTTTCCAGCTCTTTATCCGTTCCAAACAGTCCGTTCAGATATGCCTGCAAAAGAATCGCAGATTCCAGCTGCATCTTGGAAGGATCCAGCGTCTTCATATACTCAAAGAACCATTTTTTCCCGACAGAATTTCTTCCAAATCTCATATTAAGCAAACAGAAAAACAAGGTAGCCTTTACCGGATCCCGACGAACACATTCAGCGACTGCATTTGACGCCGTTTCCTTATAATTATTAATCCATGCCGTAATTGACATCAGCGCAAAGGAAAGCCAATATCTGGAACTGGTAATCCATAGCTCTTCTGATATTTCCTGAATTGTACTATTGCGAACCAGATTAATATCAAAATCTTTTACCACACCCATAACCGTCCTGCGGATTTCCTCATGATCTCCAAACTGTTCCTTTAAAATCTGGTCAATCCTTAAGATATTTTCATGAGCAAGCTGCTTTTCCTCATTCTGTATCATGTTCTCCTTGAACTTTTCCACACTTTCATAAATTTTCTCTGTTGTTCTTTTTATGTTCGAAGTAGAATCATTTACAGAATCTATTTTTACATCTACCTTTGACTTAAATGAGTCTATTGTCTTATTAAGCTCTTTTACTGCCTGATAAGATGAACCAGCCATGTTATCTCCTCCCGTTATATTTCCATATTTTCAAACACATTGACGAGATCTTTATTTTTATCATCTTCTAAATGATATAGCATTCTCCATGCCTTCAATTCTTCAAGAGCCTTTTTCAAAATCCGGCAGCCATTTTCTCTTTTCGCCCGCAGAATGCTCTGCATATCAGAAATTCTCCGCCACAGCAAAAATCCACTGACCACTCCTAATAAAATGCCAATTATTAAAGTAATCTTGTTGAACTTCCACGCTGTAATAAGTAAAAACAATAACGATGCCGCTGCCATTCCAATAAAAATCTTGATATACTTGTCCACTAACGTATCATGTACTCTGTTCTTATTGTAATATTTAACCAATTCAGCAGATGCTTCCGGATAAGAATCTTCTGCGCACTCCCTTTTCCAACCATCGATTGCGATAGAATATTTCGGTTTCTCTTTTTTTCTGTATTGCTCAGCAAACTCGTAAAATCCCTTTCCAAGCCACTTTTTTAAATAGAGCAATGAGAATTTTTTTACCGTAATATCAACCTGTTTGGAATCATCCTGAAAAGCCCATTCAAATAAAAGCTCATCCATTGAAAATGTTGTTTTTTGCGGAAACTCCATGTTAAAATACTTTTGAGCAATTCCAACGTCGCCCTTTGCGCTAATAATCATTTCATTATATCTCTTATTCTTAACGACCTTAAATTCCTCTCTGTCATAGGAATTGATCAAATCATATAGAATATTTTCAATCCTCTGAAATATGTTTTCTTCCAGTTGATTCTCACTTTCCATGATTCCTCTGAAATGTAGCGCCAGTACTTCATTTTTTCTGCATCCGATAACAGGCTCTTTAATTCCTCATACTGTTTACAGGTTCTTCTAAGTGTTTCAAATTCATTTTCCGTAATATGTATATATGTGTCAGACATTTTACGGGTCTTAGCCGCAACCTTGTTCCCATAATCCGGATGCATACTTTCCATCTGCTCTAACATACTGATTAAATATCCATGAACAAGCTTACTGAATTCCCGATCCACCCCAAATGCCCCGGATAAGTATGTCTGAAGAAGATATTGCCATTCCTTTCCAAGCTTTTCCGCATCCACCCGATCCAGATATGACAAATACCATTTTTTAGCCGAATCTACTCTCGTAAATCTCAAATTAATCAAAAGATAAAACAAGGAACTATTATAGTAATCCATTGAAAGAGCTTTTGACAAAGCCCTTTTCGCTGCTTCCTCCTCATTGTTCGCCCAAAGCATAACAGACATAATGGCATAAGCCAGCCAGTAATCCGTATTCTGAAGATAGATTTTTTCCACCTTTTTCCTTAGTGTCTTATCCGAACAGATATGAGCATCCAAGCCAATAACATATCCCAGCGTAATTCTCCTCAACTCATGAAAGAATTTAAATCTCGTAAAGTATTCATCCGTATACTGTGTCACATTCTTGGATGCTGTACTCAGGTTTTTAAAAGTAAAATAAGAATTCGCCAATTCATCCAGAAGTTCAAACAGCTCCTGCGTACCTACATCAGCTTCTTTCACTCGAACCTTTACATGATCCATTGAATTATTGACCTCGACGCCCATTCCCCTTGCACTGCTTGTCAGGATGCCAATATTCCTAATCAAATCCTCCAGCTCTTCCACCAATTCATCATG
>CADBUD010000066.1 GCA_902797785.1 uncultured Lachnospiraceae bacterium | reverse complement strand
TAAAAACATTTGGACTCTGGACGGCTCCCGGAAACAGTTCTAACGGAAACATAGGATTTTGACAGAAAATAGAATTTGAGGGAGAACACACACATGACAATTCAAGAAATCGCAAAATTAGCAGGAGTTTCTTCTGCCGCAGTATCAAGATACTTTAACAACGGATATATTTCAGAGGAAAAGAGAGAAGCCATCGACAAAGTTGTAAAGGAGACCGGCTACAGCCCCTCTCCTTCTGCCCGAACATTGCGTACCAAACAATCCAAGACCATTGGCGTCATCCTTCCCACTCTTGATTCCTGGACCATGGGCCGGATCGTCAGCGGCATTATGCAAATCCTGGATGAAAATGGCTACCAGCTCTTACTGGCACATACCGGCAAAAAGCAAGACCGGGAATTAGAATACATTACCATGTTCGGACGGCAGCAGGTCGATGGCATCCTTCTTTTAGGAACGGAATACACTGGAAAACATAAAGAACGCATTCGCGCGTCTAAGGTTCCGATCGTTATTGTCGGACAAAATTTCAAAGGCTGTCACTGCATTTACCATGATGATTATCAGGCAGAATACGAAATGACCAAACGTCTCATCCAGCTCGGTCGATCTCACATTGGATTTATTGGCGTGACCTTTGAAGATCCGGCCGTTGGAAAATCCCGATATCTGGGATGGCAGGACGCCTTATCCGCCCATCATCATCCGCACTGCTTAGACTACTATATCCTGGCAGATTTCTCCATCCAGTCCGGATATGAAAAAATGAAGGAGCTCTATCAAAAATATCCAAACCTTGACGCTGTCGTCTGCGCGACCGATCATATTGCTGTCGGTGCGCTGCATTACCTAAAAGAGCAGAACATTCCAGTTCCTGAACGAATCCTTTTGACAGGACAGGGGGATTCTGAACTGGCCTCTGTCATCAGTCCCTCCATCACAACGATTCATTATTACTATAAGACCAGCGGAAAACTAGCGGCAGAGATGGTGCTAAAGCTGATTGCCGGAGAGCAGATTCCTGTCAAGAGCATTAAGCTTTCCTATGAAATTCTAGAAAAAGATTCTACCAAAATATGATCGACAAAGGAAGGAACAATATGAAAAAATATGATGTTGTCGCCTTAGGCGAATTATTAATCGATTTTACCGAGAATGGAATCAGCAGCCAGGGAAACCCCCTCATGGAAGCCAATCCGGGCGGTGCTCCCTGCAATGTGCTGGCCATGCTGAAAAAATATGGTCACGAAGTACTTTTCCTCGGAAAAGTCGGAAAAGATATCTTCGGACGACAGCTTAGAGATACCTTAATAGAGCTGGGAATTTCTTCCAAAGGACTCCTAGAGGATCCCCAGATTCCTACCACACTTGCATTTGTTAAAACCTTAGAAGACGGAGACCGGGAGTTTTCCTTTTACCGCAATCCTGGTGCAGATATGCGCCTTACCATTGAAGATATTGAAGATAAGAAACAGCTGATCGAACAGGCAAAAATCTTTCATTTCGGCACCCTGTCCATGACACATGAGGGCTGCCGTATGGCAACCAGGCTTGCTCTGGAGTATGCCAAAGCCTCCGGTGCTCTGATCAGCTTTGACCCGAACCTAAGAGAGCCGCTCTGGGATGACCTTGATACAGCCAAGGAACAGATTCTATATGGTCTTTCCCAATGCGATATTCTAAAAATTTCAGATAATGAAATCACCTGGCTGACGGACAAAGAGGACTATGACGAAGGTGTCGCATGGATTCAGGAACGGTTCGATATTCCACTGATCACCGTCTCCATGGGAAAGGAAGGCAGCCGGGCTTATACAAAGAATCAGACGGTTTCCGTCCGTCCGTTCCTACAGGAAGCTACAATTGAGACCACGGGAGCAGGAGACACCTTCTGTGCCGGTATCCTGCATTTTATCCTGGAGCACGGTCTGTCCGAAGAATATTCCAAGGAAGAATTAGAACATATGCTGACCTATGCCAACGCCGGTGCTTCGATTATCACCACGCGCAAGGGAGCGCTCCGGGTCATGCCGGAGGTTTCTGAAATCGAAGCCTTTGTAAAAGAACGTGAGGAATCAGATTATGGCAAATAAAGCAATTTTTTTAGATATCGACGGGACTCTGACCGAGCCAGGCTCCAATGTCCCGCCGGAGTCTGCGTTAAAAGCCGTAGAACAGACTCGAAAAAAAGGAAATGTTGTGTTTTTATGTACCGGCCGGAATCGCGGAATGCTGCGGCCGCTCTTAGCGTATCCCTTTGATGGATATATCGGGAGCGCAGGCGGGTATATCGAATGCCAGAACAAGGTAATCTTTGATTGTCCGATGAGTGAAACACAGCGCACAAAGGTCCTATCCCTTTTATCCGAATGCGGCATCTACCGGACGGTGGAATGTTTGGATCACTCTTTTACGGATGAAAGCTTTAAAGATTTTTTGAAAGAAAAATGCACAAAAGACGGAAACAGCGAACTGCTCCGCTGGCGCAGACAAATTGAGGAGAGTTTAAATATCCAACCGATGCAGGAATATGCAAATCAGCCCGTATACAAGGTCGTCATCATGAGTCCGGGGCTTACAGCTATACAAAAGGCCGAGCAGCAGCTGTCTAAGGAGTTTCTCTTCTGCCTTCAGGAGCCGGATGCCTATGGAATTGTCAACGGAGAGGTTTTGAACCGTCAATTCGATAAAGGAAAAGGCGTACTGCGGGTATGCGAGTATCTGGGGATTCCCATTGAGGACTCCATTGGATTTGGAGATAGTATGAATGATAAAGAAATGATGGAAGTCGTTGGCCACAGTGTTTGTATGGGAAATGGAAGTCCTGCACTGAAAGAGATTTCTGATGAGGTCTGTGAAAATGTGAC
>CADBUD010000065.1 GCA_902797785.1 uncultured Lachnospiraceae bacterium | reverse complement strand
GTACAAAATAATAGATTTTTCCAATTTTCATCTCAAAATTCCGATTTCAAAAACTGTTTTGTGCATTTTAAGATCCTAAAAGTCTTTTTAGTACTCTTGCGGCGGTTGGCGTATTCAACATCAGCAAATGATATCTGTTTACTCATAGTTCCCTCCAATTGTAGTGGATTTGATACTACGATTATACCAGATATAGTAGATACAATAAACATTGGAAGCGATTAAATCAGCGTTTCCCTAAACTGATTTATTGTCTTTTTTCAAATAAACTTCACAACTTCAAGTTTAACGAAAGAAATGATGATTTATTTTACTACAATCCCTTCATTTCCCGTCTCATACCGTCCTCCTTTATAGCCTTTCGGCAAATACAGCCTCTTCATTCCATTTTTTTCACAATTTATCCACCACAGGCCGGAAAGCATGGAGACATCCAGTTCCTCAATTTTATTTTTACCGCAAGAAACACGATACAGTTCCTTACATCCAGACAAATCCAGCTTTGTTAATTTGTTCCTTTTACAATAGAGTTTTTTAAGCCCCGTATTGTCTACCTTCAATTTTTTCAGCTTGCTTTGATTGCACTGCAGATAATATAGATCCTTCAAATTCGAAACGTCCAATTCATCCAGCTTATTGTAGGAACAATATAATTTCTGGAGCTTTTTATTCTCTGACAAATCAAGAGAAGTCAAACTGTTCTTATTTGCGCGAAGTGTGACTAAATCCTTTTGTTTCGACAGATCCAAAGAAGTCAGACTGTTTTTTCCGACATCTAAAACAACAAGATTTGGAGCAGATGAAAGGTCTAGCGAGGTCAGTTTGTTCCTGTTGCATTTTAATTCCTGAAGATTGCTGAGCCCCGATAAGTCCAGTGTCTTTAAATTGTTTTTCCCGCAATCGATTTTCTTTAAATTTTTTGAATTCGGAAGTATCAGAGAGTCTACACTACTATTGTAACAATCCAGTTCTTCCAGATTTTTTAATTCTGAGAAATCCAAATTTTTTTCATTGCCATAAATCGACAAGTCTTTTAGATTTTTTAATGATAACGACTCGAAAACCTTCCATTCACAATCATACAGATACAGCTTCTCTAATTTCCCGCTCAATTCTCCCATCTTTATTTTTCCCTTGAAACCATACAGACTAAGTAATTTCAATTTCTTAAACGGAGCGACATCCAGTTCTTTTTCGTTTGCCATATTGAGATGCAGGGTTTCCAATCCTGTCAGGGCAGAAAAACCCTTGATCTGTACCTTTCTCTCGACATCAAGAAGCTTTAACGATGGATTGTTTGAAAACGTCAGAGAAAACGGTTTATTATCATCTGTTTTATCGTTACGCTCATAGAACCAGCCAACCTTCACCTTTTCCAGCTTTTGGAGATTTGAGAAGTCAACCTTGACAGACACATTGCTGTTTAACAGCTCGAACTCCTGAAGGTCTTTACACACCGATAAATCAAGTAATTTTGCATGTCCACCAGAAATGATAACCGTCTTTAATTTTTTGTTTTGTGATAAATCTATATGTTCTGATGTGCATTGCGAAATCTCCAGTTTTTCCAGATTTGGAAAAAATTTTAAAAATTCCAAAGACTTATACGGATCAAAAACTGCATCACGAAATTTTTTTACCTTGGAGCACTCTTCTTTTGACAGCTTTCCATCTTTATTTTTATCCATATGTTCGAAGTACCAAGACTCCAACGGAAAACTCTTATTATTAATCTCAATCTCCGTGCCGTCTGTACCATTTGCTCCATGAAGACGGGACGTTGTTTTACTGATTTTATTTTCTTTTTTCGCTTTTGCCGACTTCGGCTTTGATTTTCCTGTGTCGGATTTCTGCGAACCATTTTTCTTCTTATTTTCAGAGGAAGCTCCCTTTGCTTTTGTGCCACTATCCTGTACGTCTGCATCCTCGCCCATTTTCTGTTTTTTATCCGACAGACCCGTTTGCTCGCCCGTCACATTTTCTTCTGTCTTCGCGTTTCCCTTCGATACATCCGCATGTCCCCTCGATAGATCTTCACCTGTCACATTTTCTTCTGTCTTCGCACTTCCCTCCGATACATCTGCATATCCCCTTGATGTATCTTCTCCTGTCAATCCATCTTCCTCTGACAGCTCCGTTTTCTCACCTGATACATTCTCTTCTGCGCTCGGATTTTCCTCTGGCACATCAGCATCTTTCTCTGACAGGCTCATCCCTGTTCCCGTACTTTCCTGCACAGCGGCATGATACCCTGACGCATTTCCTTCCGCCCCTTTGCTTTCCCCTTGCATGACCTCATACTCCTTAGAGATTTTGCTTCCATCTTTTCTTAGCAATGGCGATGCCGCAGTGCTCCTGGCCTTCTTTGCATCATCACCTTCTTCCCGTGCCACATGAATCCCTGTATCCTGTCTTACCGAAACCTCCTGCATTGCATTTACAGCCCCTCCTGACATCATACAGCAAGCTAATGTTATTGCAGCAATCCTTTTCAAATTTTTCATAATATCCGCTCCTTCTTTTTTTGTTATTTTTTTAGTCCTCATATTACAAGACAATGAAAAGTGTTTTTTGCTTTTCATTGTACATGACAATGAAAAGTGTTTTTTGCTTTTCATTGTATTAGTCTTCCGAAACCCCAAAAAGTCTCACCAGAATTTAAAAAATTATTTTTTTCACTATTATTGTATGCGAAGCCCATTTTTGTTATAATGACCGTCGAACAATGCACGGAGGGCTTATGTTATGCGATATCGTTATAACGAACTGCGGAAGATTTCGATTGACCATAATCGATCAGATCATACAAAGACGATACCATATGGTATTTCAGATACTACTGTTAGAAATTGGAAAAGCTTCATACAAAGTCTGCCGGACGACTGACATCACGCGCAAACAAAAGAAAGTCAAAAAAACGCATTCTTCCTATAGAATATATCAATAATAAGGACAATATTCCTTTTATACAGAATACGCTTGATTTTATTGACAATAATCGCATCGACATTATGTCTGCTATTCTGTCATTGGGAATTCGTCTTTTACAGCAAACTGGAATTTACGAAAAAAAACACGTTGCTCAAGTATTGAACGAATATTCAGATATTCCCTAACCCATAACCTTAACTAAATGACATTGGACTGTGAATCAATGTCATTTACTTTAGCAGATTTTCGATAAAAATCGGAAATCTGCTTTTTTCTACCCCTAAGTTACTATTCACAGTCAATGACATTGACTATGAATAGTAACTTTATATTTATATTAGGAAGAAAGGCGGAATAAAAATGCTGGAATTTGATTTTCGAACGATTGGAAACAGGCTGCTTACCATTAGGAAAAAAGCCGGATTGACTCAGAATGAACTGGCAGAACTCTCGGGATTGTCAGACAGAACATATGCAGATATCGAAAGAGGGACCGTAAATATGCGTCTAGAGACCATCCTTCGCATTTGCAAAGCTCTAAAGATTACCCCTGATGATATTTTGACATCTAGAAATGTGTCAATTAAAGAAGAGATGTCGGAACTGATCGATCTACTGGAATCTTGCTCGCTGCACGAACAGCAAACAGCATTATCCATATTATCCATTTATCTTCATTCGGTAAAACAGATAAAATGACACTCGATTCGATGCTGTGCAGAACTACGTAAGGAACTGTTCATAAATAAATTTGCAATTTTGACGAAGGATTTCCGTTCATATGCAAATCGAAAAATCGCAGGCGTAGCGGGCTG
>CADBUD010000064.1 GCA_902797785.1 uncultured Lachnospiraceae bacterium | reverse complement strand
GAAGAAAAAAAGTGTATAATAGGAGATAGATTTGAAAGGAGGACGACCCATGAAAAAAAGAATATATCTAAATGACGAATGGGGATTCGCAGAAGAATTTTCGGATGCGCTTTTGCATGCGGACTGCAGAGAGGAGCTTACCAAGGTGAGGATTCCCCATACCTGTAAGGAGCTTCCATTTCACTATTTTGACGAATCTGAGTATCAGATGCTTTGCGGATATGCCAGGAGCCTGGAGGTGCCAAAGGAATGGAAAGGGAAAAAGGTATTCCTGACCTTTGAGGGAGCGGCGCATGATGCGGCAGTCTATGTCAATGGGAAGCCGGCAGGAGAGCATCATTGTGGTTATACTGCGTTTACTCTGGAAATTGGGGAGCTGCTGGAGTACGGAAAGGAAAACTGGATCACGGTAAAGCTGGATACCAGAGAGAGCCTGGATTATCCACCGTTTGGATTTGTAATTGACTATATGACCTATGGGGGAATTTATCGGGATGTGTATCTCGAGGTCAAAGAACCTTCCTATATCTCTGATGTCTTTGTAAGCACCCGGCTTGCAGGAAAATACTCTAGACTGCTGGATCTGGATGGAGAAGAGACGGTACAGGCATTTTTAGAAGGGGAAGAGAATGATGTGAAGGAGGCAGTAAAAGAGCTTTGTCATCAGCCGGAGGTCATGTATTGTTTAAAATCAAAAACAGAAAGCAAGATTTCTCTGGCAGGAATCTCAGAGGGAATGAAGCTTCGCCAGTCACTTCGCATGGTGCAGGACGGATTAAAAGAGGCCGGAGTCCGGGGCAGGGCAAAAATAGGCAGATCGAAGGCAGCCGGTACAGAATTTCGTCTCTTAGGTGAGGTGAGCCTAAAGGAAGGGGAAGAGGAGCTTTCCCTGACGCAAAAAACAGGAGAGGTCGAGCTTTGGGATATTGACCATCCGGCACTGTATGAAGTAAAGACCGAGCTGTTCGATCAAAATGGAGTCCTTTTGGATGAATCCTGCGTAACCTTTGGCTATCGGAAAGCAGTGTTTCACAAAAATGGATTTTATCTCAACGGACGCAAGGTAAAGCTCCGTGGTCTCAACCGTCATCAGAGCTATCCATATGTGGGATATGCGATGCCGGATTCGATGCAGGTCCATGATGCAGATATCTTAAAGGATGAGCTGGGATTGAATGCTGTGAGGACGTCTCATTATCCGCAGTCTCATTCCTTCCTGCGCCGCTGTGATGAACGAGGTCTTTTGGTCTTTACTGAATTTCCAGGCTGGCAGCATATCGGAGGAGATGCGTGGAAAAATCAGGCTGTTGAAAATGTAAAGGACATGATCGTACAATACCGCAATCACCCATCTATTTTCTTATGGGGTGTTCGGATCAATGAATCCGTAGATGATGATGCGTTCTATGCCAGGACGAACGCCGCTGCGCACAGGCTGGATCCGACCCGCGCGACCGGCGGAGTGCGATGCTACAAAAAAGGAAGTTTCCAGGAAGATGTATTTACCTACAATGATTTTTCTCATGATGGAAAACGAGCTGGATGTGAGAAAAAGTCTGCAGTCACCTCCGATATGGGAAGAGCCTATCTGATCAGCGAATATAATGGACATATGTATCCGACCAAAAATTATGACTGGGAAGAGCATCGCATGGAGCATGCGAAACGTCACGCGAATGTTTTGGAGAGTGTAGCAGAGAGGGAAGAGATTTCAGGAAGCTTTGGTTGGTGCATGTTTGATTATAACACGCATAAAGATTTTGGCAGCGGTGACCGGATCTGTTATCATGGGGTCATGGATATGTTCCGGAATCCAAAGCTGGCAGCTGCTGTCTATGCCATGCAGCAGGAGGATGTACCGGTCTTAGAGCTTAGCTCCACGATGGATATTGGAGAGCACCCGGGCTGCAATCGGGGAGATGTTTATATCTATACCAACGCGGACAGTGTCAGAATGTACAAAAACGAGGAGCTGATCAAAGAATATCAGTCCAGGGATACGGAGTATAAGCATCTTCCGCATGGACCGATCCGCATTGATGATTATATCGGGGAGGCGCTGGAAAAAAATGAATCGATGTCTCATGAACAGGCAGAGGATGTGAAGGCATTATTAAACGAGGTAGCCAGAGTCGGTCTATATGGAATGTCAAAGTCGATGTATCTGAAAGCAGGAAAGCTGATGGTACAGTACAAGATGAAAATGTCCGACGCCGTGGAACTGTTCAACCGTTATATTGGAGACTGGGGCGGCGCTTCTAAGAGCTACAAATTTGAAGCGATCAAAAATGGAGAGGTGGTAAAGACAATATATCGGGCGCCGATGAAACAGTGGAGCCTTCAGACCATCTGCTCACATACAGATCTAAAAGAGGGAAAAACCTATGATGTGGCAGAGGTGCGGATCTGGGCCGTGGATGAGTATGGAAACATCCTGCCATTTGCCAATGATCCATTGAAGGTAACAGCAGAAGGCGCCATTTCCCTGATCGGTCCGGAGTTGATTTCCCTACAGGGAGGAATGAGTGGCGTCTATGTTAAAACAACAGGAAAGCTGGGAATAGGAAAGCTGACGATCCAGACGGCAATGGGCCATAAGGAGGAAATCGAGTTCTGGGTGGAGGAAGAAAAAGAATAAAAAGAAAAAAAGATAAGAAAGGAGAAGTTTGATGAATCTGACGAAAACAGAAAAAGCCGCCTATGGTCTGGCGGCAGTTGGAAAAGACATGGTCTATATGCTTTCAGCAAGCTATATCCTATACTATTATCAGGATATTTTGGGAGTATCTTCCATCGCCATGGGAATCATTCTGATGGCGGCGAGGATTTTTGACGCGTTTAATGATCCAATCATGGGAATCATCGTAGCAAAGACCAAAACAAAATATGGGAAATTTCGCCCATGGCTTTTGATCGGAACTCTGACCAATACCGTGATTTTGATTCTGATGTATTCCGCACCGCCTTCTCTTGCCGGAGACGGGCTGGTCGCCTACGCTGCAATCTCCTATATTCTCTGGGGCGTGACCTATACGATGATGGACATTCCATTCTGGTCGATGATTCCGGCGTTCACCAAGAGCGGTCAGGAGCGGGAGAACCTTACGACCCTTGCGCGCTCCTGCGCGGGAGTCGGTTCCGCATTGATTACCATTATCACAGTAAAAGCGGTAGAACTTCTTGGACGCAGCGGCGGCGCAGTGGATGAGCGAATTGGTTTCCGGAATTTTTCCATCATCGTTGGAATCTTTTTTGTATTATTCACCGTGTTCGCCTGCATCAAGATCAAAGAAAAATCTACCGTAGATATGGACTCTCCCTCTGTTGGAGAAATGTTTCGGGCGCTGCTTTCAAACGATCAGGCGATGACCATCGTGATTGCCATTGTTTTGATCAACTGCTCACTTTACATCACATCCAACCTGCTGATCTACTTTTTTAAATATGATGTCGGCGGAGAAGGCTGGAGAAACACCTATACCCTGTTCAACGCCTTTGGCGGAGGAATCCAGATTTTATCCATGATGATTTTCTTTCCTTTGTTCAGAAAATTTTTAAGTGTCACCAAGGTGTTTTATACCAGCCTGACGATGGCGATTGCAGGCTATGGAATTTTATTCCTTTTGATGTGTATGGGAATCAACGCGCTGCCGATACTTCTGATTCCGGGATTTTTTATCTTTGCGGCATTTGGGATCCTGACTGTCCTGACGACCGTTTTTCTGGCAAATACGGTAGATTACGGAGAATATAAGAATCATCAGAGAGAAGAAAGTGTCATTTTTTCAATGCAGACCTTTGTCGTAAAATTAGCCTCCGGAGTTGCGGCACTGATCGCTTCGATCGCTCTTCAGATCTGCAATATTTCCAAGGATTCCGGAGGAGAGGAGGCAGCAGAAGCCGTGAAGCAGGTAGCCTCATCCTCTCTGTTCACCCTGCGGATGACCATGACGCTTTTGCCGATCATTGGCCTGTTTCTTGCTTTGATCGTCTTCTGGAAGAAATTCCTTTTGACGGAAGAAAAGATGGAAGAGATCGCGAAGGAGTTACGAAGGAATTGACCATAGAAACAAATGCACAGTTCCTTAGCATTTGTGTGCAGCAGGAAATTGGAAGATAGGAGGAAATGCATGAATCGTATAGTTAAAAATACTCGGTTTAGGATTCTGGTGTTTACCATCCTGTTTATTGTGAGTGCCTTTATGTTATGTGTAGTATCTATCCATGGTAAATCGGATCTGCCATTTTTGTCAGGCAGACTTGTATATCATTCCTATACGAACTATGATAATGAGGACAGCCAGCTTTATATGTATGATTTCAAAACCCAAAAGTTAAGCTGTATCAGCGATTCTTTTGATGGAGTGCATCATTGCATGAATGCGATGTTTCATCCGATGAAGGAGCAGATTACCTTTATGGGAATATCCGATTCTGATCAATGGGATATTTTTATATATGATGATTCTGAAAAAACGCTTAGGAATGTGACACATAAGCGGCGTGGCTCACATGAGGATCCGAAGTATTCTCCGGATGGCAGCAGAATCGTATTCAAAGAAACCGTGGGTGATATATGCAGAATATGTGAATATTCCCTTATGGATCATAAATTTACGATATTAAAGAGCAGCAGAGAGGAATTATCCATGCCATATTACAGCAGCGATGGTGAATGTATTTACTATGCGCGCGGTGATGGAAGCCATTCTAAGATAATGAAGCTGATAAGACACAAGTCGACCCGGCTATATCGCAGGAAACAGATAGAATCCTATTACCCAATTGCATCAGAATATGGGAACACCTTGTATTTTAGTAGATGGTATTCCCATAAGAATCATTCGGATCAGATATACAGCCTAAACCTTAAGAAGAATAATGCCACACGCCTTAAGTTTAATAAGAAGAACTGTGATACCTCAGATTTTTGCGAAGTATCACGTAAATATGCAATCGTATCTTCTACTAGAGGAAATGGCACATATGATTTATACCTCGTTCCGATAAAGGGACGTAAGGCCATTAATCTGAACTGCTACTGCAAGAAAATCAATACAAAAAATAATGAATTGGGAGCTGACTATATGCCTGCGGATCATACTCGTTAACGTAAACCGCTGCCGGTTTTCGCTAACGGTATAAAAATGATGCGCAGGATAAAATCAGTTCAGTAAAAAAATGGCAAAATTCAGATATCCGGCAAATGTGACCCAAATAAGATAGGGAATCATCAGATAAGCTGCCGGTTTTGAAATCTGTCGAAATAAAAGAATCACAGCCAGAATCAGCAGCCATAAAATGACGAGCCAGAAAAACGAGAACAGATATCGCTCCAAGCGGAAAAAGAAAATGGGCCAGAAAAAATTAAAAATGAGCTGAATGCCGTAGACCGTCAGGGGAAAGCGGCATTCTTTTTTTGAAGTCAGGATCAGATATGACGCAATTCCCATGAAAATGTACAGGATAGTCCAGACGATAGGAAACAGCCAGCCCGGTGGAGACAGAGGGGGCTTGTTGATCTGGTCAAAGGATGCCATGCCGCTTCGGGAAAGGAAAGAGGAAACCAGACCAACAGCAAGCGGAAGGGCGATGCATTGGATTAATTTTTTTATTTCTATTCTCATAAAATCACCTCCACATTATGTTTATGCAGGCGGGGGAGTAATTATGAGTGGAAGCGCTTCTTTGTATCCGAACCCTGGTATTGTGCAGTAATGCGCCGCATGTGACCGAAGAGAATAACAAAGGTTCAAACAAACAGCCATAGAGCGATGTCAGCTCTGTGGCTGTTCGTTTTTGATGCAAAGTTCCTAAGTGCAGCCGTTTATTTCACCTTGAAGTGAGCAGAAGACGGAAGTCCTGCTTTTTTCAATTTTTTCTGGTAAGCTGCAGATTTTTTCTTCGGAATCGTGATGGAAGCTTTTTTGGAAATTCCGGAAAAGCTCTTTTTTCCGAAGGTTTTGATTTTTGAAGAAGAAAGCTTGATCTTT
>CADBUD010000063.1 GCA_902797785.1 uncultured Lachnospiraceae bacterium | reverse complement strand
TATGTCAAAATTATATGTAGCTTATGGAAGTAATTTAAATATTAGACAGATGAGCAAAAGGTGCCCGGACGCAACAGTCTGGGCCACCGGATGGCTTCGTAATTGGAAATTAGTTTACAGGAGAAGCGGATCCGGAGCTTATGCTTCGATTATCCGCAGCAAAGGGCATTCAGTCCCCATTGTCCTGTGGAGTATTAGTCCTAAAGATGAGAAAAAGCTTGACAGATATGAAGGGTATCCACGATTCTACGGAAAACAGAACGTCTTTGTGGATACTATGCGTGGAAGAAAAAAGGGAATGGCCTATATCATGAACAAGTCCGCAATCCCGGGAAGGCCATCACAATACTATATAAACATTCTTGAAGAAGGATACGCAGATAACGGGCTGGACTTCTCATACCTTGATGAATCATTATATGATAATTACAGAGAATGTCTGTTTCAGCTGTAGTCGAAAAAAGGGGATGCCCTCAAGGGCACCCCTTTCTCTTTGATGTGTTGCAGCACACCTGAGGAGTTCTCAGCGACTCTTTTCATCAGGGACCAAAACGATCAAATCACCGATATCGCATTTCAATGCTAAACATATTTTTTCAAGCTGTTCAAACTTGATACCATATGCGATCTCATGGTACAGCTCATTAATCGTGTTAGGCCTGATTCCTGTCATTCTGGCAAGATCTGCTTGGGTTAATCTGAGTTCGCCGAGTTTTTTAGACAAAAAAATTCTAATCATCGCCATTGCTCCTTCCGTTATAAAATACCATTAAAAAACAGAGTTGTCTTAAAAATGGTAGATTATAACGGAATTCGTTAGGCTATATGATTATCAATATGTTTTTTTAATCAGTCTTTCCAGCGTAAGACCTCGCTGATTTTATTCTTGGAATAATATTTGGTATAATCTGCCTTAATACCAGTTTTTGGATAATCGGCTGCATGTCCTCCGTCATACATAATGCACCTGTCTCCTGAATAAACAAAGGTATGAGTCATACTTTTGAACGTAATGATATCTCCTGGAGTCAGCAATTTATTTTTCACAGCCTTCTCTATTGTCTTTCCGATCACGCTTCCAGTCGTGATTCGTTTAAGGTGTTTCTTGATGTCATCTTTGTAACAATCCTTAAATGAACCATCTTTGCCATAAAATCCATTGGGATTGATCCCTGCATCCTTCATGGCCCACCGGCACGGAGTAACACAGATCAGTCCTGTTTTTTTCCCTTTCTCTAACCTGGCTTTCGCCTTGGCAAAGGTGGGCTCCGCATCCTCGGAAGAATAATGGATAAGCCCCCCATACTTTTTTATAACAGAATCATACCTCTGTAGCATCCCAATGAACTTCTCCCTGTAATCAAATTCAACATTGATGCTCTTTATCAGCTTTCCTGTTTTCAGCTTATCCAATAAAGCAGTATTCTGTGCAGCAGTCCCAGAATAGCTCTTGATCCCATTCAAGAAAGCAACAATAGTTCGATATTCCTTTGTTGGGGCCTTGACTCCAACGGCTTTCAAGGCATCTACAATGGAATTGCTCTTACCAGTGTATTTTTTATAATATTCTTTTTTCTCGCTCATGAGGTCACCCTTTCTTCAACTTTCCCTCCTTGAGGAGGCTCAGCATCGTTATATTCTGGGATGCAGTGCCGGAATAATCCTTTATGCCATTCTTTTCCGCAATTTTCTGGCGGTGGGTAAGGGATGTGTCAGAGATTCCTACAGACTTCAAAGCATCCACCAAAGAATTCGACTTCCCTGTATATTTCTTATAACATTCGGTCTGGGTAGAGGTTTCTTTTGCCTCGGTTTCCTTCTTTACGGTATCGGAATTTTGCTTTTTCTTTCCTTCAACAATGCTGTAGTCAGGTCTGCCATAGCCAAGGATCTTAGCCTGCTTTACTAAATAATATTTCTTGGCTACGCCCCCGCCATTGTCCACAACTCCGGAAGCCCCAGATGTATTGCCCTCAATGGTGTAGACCTTTCCATTCCTCACCTGATACACAATCCCTATATGGTTGGCACCACTATGCCGGGAACCCGAAAAAAATATCACATCCCCGACCTTTGGGTCGGAAGTGTGATATTGCTTTTTCTTTATGAAATTCTTTCTTATCGTCTCACATGCTGCACTGAATGTCCCGCATAGGAGATTCTTCCCTTTATCAGTTCCGAATGCCTCATAGAATAACCACGACAGAAATGATGCACACCAATAATCACCATTTGCTCCAATCCAGGAACCGAATTTTGTATAATTCTTTTTGCCGGCATTAGCTGTCTTGCTTGTAAGATCCTTATTAGATTTTTTCTCCAGGTATCCAATCTCATTAAAAGCAAAAGCAAGGACTCTCGGTATAGGTGCCCACGCATCTTCAACGGAATAGCAGAAATCTCCATATTTCTCTCGAAGTTTTTTATTGGTGTAACCAAATGGATCGACTCCACTCTTGTAACCTCCTGGGAAATCCCAGAAGTAATACGTACTGCCCATCCTATTATGTACAACGGTAGTATGTCGTTTCCATTTGGACTTATCAGACTTCACTGACTTGCCATTCTCTATCACAGACTTGACATCAGACATTGCGTCATGCTCATTGACATATTTTGGCACTGTACGATACCCCTCGATCAAAGCTCTTCTAACGATGGCCAGAATGACCGGATTAGTCGTGCCTGCTTTATACCTGGCCTTCCCCTTTGCATACCATCCAGATGTTACAGCCTTTACAAGGTCGCCTCCGTACCGGATCTCAGCAAGGTTGGCGATTTGAGAAGCCTCAGCAAACCATCCGGCAATCGTTCCTTGTTCGTGGGCCACTATACAGGCGATTCCACGTAATTGTGTATCGGTCAACTTATATGTTGGAAATTTACCCATATCTGCTTCATCTCCTTCTACTCTTTAGTGACCGTTGGATCTGCATTGTCTTCCTTATCGTCTGAAACGTCTTCGTATTCTTCTGCCGATAAAACCAGGCAATCTTCGGCATTCATAGTGCGTACTGCTGCCTCGACAAGTAGTTCAAGTTCTTCTTCCGTC
>CADBUD010000062.1 GCA_902797785.1 uncultured Lachnospiraceae bacterium | reverse complement strand
CTGGAATAATCTAAAATATAAAACTGAACTTTCTCAGAAGAATATCTTTTTACCAACTGATATAAAATGTTCTGCAATAATGTGGTCTTTCCGCTCCCTGCATCTCCTGCTATCAAAAGATGTCTGCATTTTACCAAATCCAGAATATACGGATATTGTGCCTGTCCTTCCGGATCATCAATTATTCCTATCGGGACAATAACAGATTTATCATTTGTCTTTATTTCATTATCATAAAATCCACTGTCTAACAACTTGGGCAATTCCGGCTTCCATAATGATTTTTCAACAAATCCACCTTTTTCTGCCAGATCTGAAATCATAGAAACAATTGCAATAAGCTGTGTCCCCTGTTCTTTTCCTTTCTTAATATCTGGCTTTGCTTCATAGATATTTTGTCCGTTATGATCAAGTACACAAACTGTATCATCTTTTTGAATCAAAACCGTATCCTGTGGTTCATAGGGCGCACCGCTCCATGCCGACTGTCCCAGAGCAAAAAACTCATTATTTCCCACCTGTAGATAAAATCTTCCAGTTTCCTTAATATCTGCCGCCTCTGTACGCATGAGCATATCCTGACTATCATAGCGATCCTGAACTTTGAGGCATACTTTAAATTTTGCATTACTGCGAATCTGGTCATTTACCACCCCCGATGGCTTTTGCGTTGCAAGAATCAAATGTACACCCAAACTCCGTCCAATACGAGCAATAGAAATTAATTTATCCATAAATTCAGGCTGTTGCTGTTTTAACTCGGCAAACTCATCAGAAATTATAAAAAGATGCGGCATCGGCTCTTTCACTTGTTTATTTCTATACAGTCTTTGATACAAATAAATATTCATCGTGCCTTCTTTAAGCTTTTGACAAGTTTCCCCAAACACACATTGTCTCCGTGTCATTTCGCTTTCAATCGCCTTTAATGATCTATGAATTGCTGATCCATCTAAATTTGTAATAGTTCCCCTTAAATGCGGCAAATGAATGTTATGTTGTTTATTATCAAATGCCCCCGCCAGTCCACCCCCTTTATAATCAATCAATACAAATGCGACCTCATCCGGATGATAATTCACGGCAAGTGACAAAATATATGTAATAAGAAATTCACTTTTTCCCGATCCCGTCGTTCCTGCAACCAGTCCATGTGGTCCTTGATATTTTTCATGCAGGTCTAATTCAAAAAGACTTCCATCTGTTGCAATCCCAATAGGCGCCGCGAGCGAATTGATTGGATTATTTTCCTTCCAGCGTTTTAAAGGATTTAAATGTTCTATCTTTCCAACTCCATACATCTCCAAAAAAGCAACCGCTTTGGGCAAAGCATATTCTTCTGATATCATCTTCAAATTTGTGTTCATCACTGTTCTGATATTTGTCATAGCTAACGATGGATCATATGAATCCATCTGGAATACAATATCTTCTTTATCAATTTCCTTAAGATGAACTATCGAATGATATCCGTTCTTTCTCATATTGAAAATCTTAGTAGTTTCTTTTGGAAGATCGTCAAAGACGGTAACAAAAGATATTCCTACATTTTTATCCATCTCCATAATATCTTTAAATATTTCTACACTATAAAAAATCTTTTTATGTAAAGCAATTACTACATAATATGGATGGCGTTTTTCATGTCTTCCAGCATTTTCCCCAGATAAAACATCTTCAAATTCGTTTTTTAAATACTCACTTATTTGAGCGGTTTCCATAGAGCTTGTAGCAAGAAATCGGATGGTTCTTTGATCATCCCATATATGTGGCAAGTATCTAACATATTTGAATCGATTCAGTTCTTTTTCCGAAGAAAGAAAAATCAACTTCATTTCATCACTACTGTATAAAATACTCATTTGAATAATCAACCTGTCCAAGAACTGAAGTTCCAATTCCCTGTCTCCTAAAATGCCACAGACATTATCTTCCTTCAGGGAAATGGTAATAGGAACATTCTTTAATAAATACTCTTTTTCCGCAATCTGATACATTTTGTCTTCCAAATCATCATTATCTAAATCAAATTTCCGTTCTGGATAGCTGATATCTGCTAAAATCGGGAGTTTTCCATGTCCAACTCTTAAGAACAAAAAGTCATCGTCAGTCTTTCTCCGGTTCCACAACAGCTTTTCATCTTCTGTAAAATGCAAAACATCATTAAATTCGGGGTAATTGAGGTTTAATAGTTGAGCTTCTCTTTTTTGTTCTTTTTCTATTTCATATTCTTTTTGTCGTAAATATTCCGAATATTTTTCCTGTCGAAGCTTTTCATATTCTTTAATTTCTTTGTCTGAGTATCTTTGTCTCAGAAAAGGAAACATCAATGAAGTCAACAGCATGGAAACATGTCCCATCATCAATGCGGTCCCACCCATCACCATAGAACTTCCCATACGCAAAAGCATTGGCATTCTGTCCTTGCTCATCATCATAGGAGGTCCTTCTATCGTTATTTCCTTTGGATTAACAGGAATCCTTTTTCTAGGATATCTGTTAAAAAATATAATCTGTTCTTCTTCCTCACTTCCTATTTTTCCCTGAGTTTTTCCTTCTGTTTCTCCTGACATTCTTGTCAGTTTTTCTCCCTTTATCATCGCGTTCTGATTCACAGAAAGAAATCCACATCCAATAACAATTCTCAGACCCATAATATAAATCACATCACCTATATTCAATGATGATTCCTGAACATATCTTCCATTTATAAATGTTCCATTTGTGCTTCCATTATCCCGTATCTCCCACCCCATATCTTCCAAATAGCTCAGAACAGCATGATTTCTTGATGTCAGAGCATTCATATAACATATATCATTCTGTGGTGTTCTTCCAATGGTAATATCCGCAGCACCTTTTATCTTATAATTACGAAAAACATTCATCTTAGGAGTGAACTCTTGCGCGTATAAGGCATATATCGTCTGATTGTGAACCATATGAACTAATAATCCATCATATATCTCCATGCTCCTATTCTCCGTTCCAGCCGGATTCTTAAAGCAGGCGTTCTGATTACATTTTGCGATCCATCGTCCATGTTCCGCCTCTATGTATACAAAATCATTTTTTTCATCTTCTTCTGAAGTAAACCAGTATTTTCCTTCGGGCTTTCCTGAAAGCCATACTGAAGAGATTTTATCATTCTCTGTCATTAAAACGATCTGTATTCCCAGAGTCCCCTGCATATTCTGCATATAGTTTTATCCTTTCTTTTTTAATCTCATTATTCCAATGATTCCGGCAATAAACGCTATAACACCAACGGTCAAAAGAATCGTTGGGATGACCTGAATCTGATCATCTATATATATTTTTATAAATTTGTAATTCATATCCTCCACATGATAAGCCACTTGAAAATAAATCACTTCTTCTACAGATGTATTTCCTTTTTTAGAAAAAACAAATCTGTTCAATGACATTATTGCATCATTTTTCTTTGTTACAGAAATACCTTCTGATGATTTATACTCCCCTAAATTCAGATTCTCCCATTGTTCCACAAAGCTCTCCAGTGCTTCATTTGGACTATAGTTTAAAGATTCCTTCATCATATCCGGAGCACTATACATTGTTGTCACTAAGCTTTCAGCAGCGGCATAATAATCTTCTGCTTTAAATCCATTGATCATTTCCTCATCAGGTGTTTGTTTTGTATCTGCATATTTCGGCATATTCATTCTCATGACTACTCCGCCTCCAATGCATCCTACTCCTAAAAAAAATAACAGTATGCAAAAAACGATACCTGTTTTCTTTTTTCTACTCCTTTTTTTGCTGCCTTCTGTATCATTATCTTCTCTTATTTCAATTTCAGGTATT
>CADBUD010000061.1 GCA_902797785.1 uncultured Lachnospiraceae bacterium | reverse complement strand
TATATCACTCGAAACAGAAATGTCAATATTACATATTAAAATAGTATAATATTATTTAATGTTTATAAATATAATAGCCATCTATACAATATAGCTATATAATACCAGATATTATGTAATTACGTAATATCTATATCAATATATAGTTAGGTAACACATTACACCTTTAAGGGAGCCTTTAAATAAGCCATTATCATTAATTGGATAAGATAACTTGTAAATAAACAAGGCATTTCAGAACTCATTTTTGCAAAAGCGATCTGAGGAAAACACAATTTGACCGATTTTTTCCTTCGTTCACAATTTGTTAATGTTTATCCCATCTTAAATTTTCTATCCTCTATTCCCATCCTCAATTTTCTCCCCCCTATGCCATCCCTGTCCCTACACCGGCATCCTCTGCCTCCGCCACTTCAAAATTCCATTCTCCACATCCCAAACCGTAACAACATCCTCTCCTTTCTCATGAACCACCCGATGAATATGCCGCTCAACAATACACCCGCAAATCGTCATGACATCCCGCGCGTTGTTCCAGTTTTCCTGCTGCAACATGCACTCCTTAAACAGCTCCACACATCGCTCCAACGCTTCTTCTTCCACCAAAAGTCCCTTCTTTTCCATCTGGAGCTTTAAAATATCCCGGCATTCTTCTCCTGTAAAATCCGGAAAATGTATGGTTCGGGAAAATCGTCCTCCCAGACCCGGATTGCTCTTTAAAAATTCCTGCAGCAGATTTTCATATCCGGCCAGAACAATAATCGTCTTTCCCAGCTGCTCCTGGCTAAAACGCAATAAGACATCAATGACCTCCCGTTCAAAGCCAGCCCCCCCATGTCCTCCCCTTGGAGCCAGATGATATGCTTCATCAATCAGAATGACTCCATTCATGCCTTTTTTCAAAGCTTCCTTTGTCTTTAATCTTGTTTGTCCTTCAAATCCTGAAATTAGATCCTCTGCCCCGTAGGCGCAAAAATGGTCTGTTTTTGTCACACCCAGAGAATAACATGCTTTGGCAAAAAGATGTCCTGCTTCTGTCTTTCCGGTTCCCGGATTTCCTGCAAACAAAAGATGCTCTGTCTGGTATGGGAGCTTCGCATTAATTTTATGGTACTCCATATAGGTTTTCATTTCCAGAAGGAAGGATTTCATTTCCTCCCAGCCGATGTATTGATCCAATTCTGACAGGATATCTTCAAAGGAAAGCTGATGTCTGCCGATTGCGATTTCTTCCCGCAGTTCCTTTGGAAGATCCTCTCTTCGAAAGATGGGAGAGGCTGTCCTTTTTTCCAGTTCTTCAACGATTTTTTCTACTCTTCTGGCATTGGAATAATGCACATCGCTTTCCCGTCTGTCATAATATCTTTGGAACCATATTTTCAGATCTTCCAGACATTCCTCATCTGCCTGCCGGTGCTGGCGCCTGGCTATGGCCTGAAAGATTTTCAATAATTGATCCGGGGTATAGTCCGGTATTTCATAATGGTCACAGCGGTCTCTGAGACCAAAATCTTTTGACAAAAATTCCTCCTTGCGTTCCGGATAGACGGCAAAAATACAGGTCAGATTTTTATATTCTGTCATGGGATTCAGCAGATCCTGTACTAAAGGCTCCGGTATATTGTGGGCTTCATCGATCAGGAGAGCGGTATGCTCCTCCATGGCCCGGCGCATTTCCTGTTTGATGGTCTCGTGGCGGCAGGAAGCCGGATTTTCTATCACGACCGGGGGACGCCCGCTCAAAATTCCCGCAGTCCCCCAGGCTTTGCAGATTATCTTGGCTAATGTGGTCTTTCCTGTTCCTCGTTTTCCAACCAGAAGAATATGCCTTGGTGATCCCGGATCTGTAAAGCCATTTTTTCTGCGGTTCTGATATAGATTAACGGAATCCATTATGATCCGGTTCCCGATTTCTGCCAGACCAGGATAATTTTGCAGTTCTCCCTGAACCCTTTCCATTGTCATCGGTTCCAGATATTTTTCCCCATCCTGGAAATCGCTTTGGCATATTTTTTTGTCCCCACGTTCTTTTTCTGAACAGGCAATGCACTGATTGGCTGTTTCTGCGGCAAATTCTCCATTTCCGAAACGCCTGGTCCGTGTTTGATAAAAATACTGCATATAGCAGCGGATCTTTTCTTTGGAAAGTGATTCTTCCAGAGCATATCCTTTTTTCTCAAGACATTCTAAAAAAATATGTGTTAAGGTATCTGCATCGTAATCCTCGATTTCCAGCTCCAGCTTGATTCTCCTTTTCAGTCCCGGATTCATTTTGTAAAGTCCCCGGACGCTGTGAAGCTCTTCGTCGTCGTTCGGATCTTCTGAAGGATAGCCCAGAAAAAGGAGCAGGACATGGCGGGAATCGTCAGTCATTGCATTCACCAGGGTATTGACTGCTTCCTCGGCAAAGCTTCCTGCATTTTTCTCCTGACCAAAATTTTTACATAGGTCATAAGCCTCATCAATGACCAGCACACCATTCTCGCATTCGTCCAAAAGCCTATGAATCCTCATCGGAGTCTGTCCCACATATCCTGCCTGCAGGCTTCCACCGCTGACGATGCGTACCTGTCCTGTCGCCAAGAGCCCCGTCTCATGAAAGATGCGACCCAGCATTCTGGCTGCTGTCGTTTTTCCGGTTCCCGGTCTGCCAATCACAAACATATGTGGAAGCTGGGAAATGGTCGGATAGTTCCTCTTTTTCTCTCCTCCGCCAAAGCGCATGGTAAGTATGCCGCCTGCTTCCTTTATGAAATCCTTTTCCTGTTTTTTCTTTGTCATCCACTTGATTTTTTCTTCTGTAGAAGTTTCATGACAGGTCTCTCCTTCTAATTCCTGAAATAACTGTATCAATCGGTCCACCAGTTTTTGAGACGCTTTCTCCCAGCCTGCCCGATGACACAGATGTTCCAGAAAAGAAGTATCCATCTCACTACTGCTTTTTTGACATACTTCCTCGTAAAATTTTTTGGATAGATTTTCTCCCTTATGCGCTTTCACATAACGCTCCATCCGATCCTTCAGTCCTCTAAGTGTGATCTGCTCTCCGGTTTCTTCCTCATGTAAAAGGCAATTGATCTTATCTGCTATTTTCCATGCATCTTCTAAATAGTGCACGCCATAGAACAGCTGCATCCTCTGAAGAAGATAGTAAATCTCATCCCGGTCTACGGTCCGGATGGGAAAGCACCGATCCTGCCGGTAGTTCATTTCTCCTTTTTCATTAGTATAATAAAAATACTCATACAGCACCGTACTTTTCAGCCGCTGCTGCATAGCTTCATCCTTTTCCATCTGCTGACCGTCCGGATTTATAAAGAGTATGAGGTTATTGGGATTTCTCCATTGATATAATATCTGGGATACATACTGTCGGATGGAGGAATCATTTAAAAATGCGGTAAAATCAAAAACAAATGCGGATTTCACCTGATCGTTCATCATGTGTCTTTGTAATTCTCCATAAAATAATTCAGGAGCCAGATGTCTCTGCTGATGTAAAATAACCACCTCTTCCACTGCCTTTTCTACGTCTTGTGCTGCTTCTTTTTCTGCTGCTTTTTCGATTTCTTTCCTTACCACTTTAGGCTGTTTTCCAAACCGCCTTCCGGCAGAATCCGGCTTTCTTTTAACTTCCTGTGATTTTGAGGACTCTTTCCCAGAGTCATTTAAAGATCCTCCGGGTGGTCCGCCATATTTTTTTTCATAAGCCTCTCTCGCTTGAGAAATACTATAATATGCCGACTCATCATCATAGACATACTTTCCGTTTGCTCCGGTAAAATCATAGAATACGATATTTTCATATCCATTTTCCTTCAAGATATCGCAAAGAGCAACGGAAAATTCCCGAAAGCACAGATCACTGGAAAGAATACCATCGGTCACCGGTCCATGCAGCATGATACAGCTGATTCCATCATGCGATTTCAATACATCTGAAAAAGACATTTTACTCCCTTCCTTCCCGCTCTGGTTTTCTCTCCGGCATCGTTCTCACCCGATCCAGCTGCGCAGCCTCTGTCTGTCTGGAAACAGCCCCCAGACCATGGCAGATTCCTTTTCTCTGAAAGCACTGTTCCAAGGTTCTTTGTACGGCCTGCTGTGTTTTCATGTTTCCGGTCTCTTCCCCATTTCTTCCATAATTATGCACCGAGATCCGGACTCCGGATTCTGCCGGTGTCAGAACGACTGTCAGTTTTTCTCCTGTGATTTCATGAAGAAAATTGATATGCAGCGGATTTCCCTCAAGATCTGCCGCATAAGCATGATCGGTCATTCGAAATCCCTGTTCCTCCAGCCGGTCCGTGACCTGCTCGGCATGCTCATTTTCTGAATAAGCATACAGCATTCGTTTGACAGCATAGTTCCCGATTTCTACGGCATCCTCATCTGTTTCTCTGCATTCCTCCAGCAGCCGTTTCAGATGTATGACGGCGCGAATGGAAAATTTTTGTTCCGTCTTCCATTCTTTTTCTAATTCATCCAGCCGCAGGGAAATGCCGTTCAGTACATCCGGTTCGAACCGGAACAAATCTTCCTCCAGAGTCTCTCCTTTCCAGGAGAACTCTAAGCTTCTCATCTTCCCAAGTCTCTCCCTCGTCACTTCCAGGATTCTGGCGATTTCATCCCATAGTAAAATATATTCCTGCTGCAGCTGCTTCGCCTGTTCCATTTCCTCAAGACAATGAAGCATCACACCGGATGCCTTGCTGTAAGCAATCTCGTAGTTTTGAGCTCTGGCATAGGATATTGCCTGATTCAGCTCCTTGCGCATCGCCTTTGGCTCTTCTCCCGTTTCAATCTGATAGAGTACGATAGCTGCTTTGGCCTGTTCGATCCTTTCATATACTTTCTCTGCCATGACAGGATTCTCCTCTGCCATAGCCTCCAATGCCCGTTTTCCCTCTTCTGCCAGCGAAAGCTCCCGGGCTATACGTCCGGTCGTCTGATGCAGAAGAACGTGAAATTTCTCTTCCATCGCTCCTCTTGTCTGCTGCCATTCTTTTCTAAGCTCCTCCTGCTTTTCTTTTGCCCTCCGTTCAAAAGCCTCCAGCCGGGCAGCATCATGCTCTGCCTCATAATATTCCTCGGTGAGAGCAGAGAGCTTTTTTTCCATGAGCTGCTTCTGCTCTTCGATCTGCTGTTCCTGCTGGCCGGCAGCGGTTTCATAGGAATGATACATTCTTGCTAAGACCGGATAAAAGGTCTGCTTTTGCTGTCGGGTCAGCTGCAGCTGCCGGTGTCTTTTTTCCTCTTCCTGTCTTTTTTTTCTTTTCTGATACCTTTTTGCTGCTCTGGAATCCTGGAACACCGCATATCCTACTCCTATGAATGGTGCTGCGGCCAATACAGCCGGAAGCATCAGGAAATCTCCAACAATATGATAATCTGAACTCATTCTGCCAATCACCTCTGTCCATTTTTTCACCTTTTTTACTGTTCAAATTTTTCTGCTGCAAAGCAGCGGGAAATCCAAATGTCAGGAAAGGGACTGTGCAGAGTAACGTTCTTTTTGCGGAACAGCCGCCAGTCGTTTTAACTCTCCTGCTGTCAAAAAACGTTCCTTGGACGTCCGCAGTCCGTCCTCCTGCTCTGCCATCTCCACGGTTTGACCCAAGGTTCGTTCCAAAGTACTTTGAAGAACTGCTCCTACCTGTTCCTGATGAAGCTCTGCCCTGGATCTCAATCGAATCTTACAGGCTACGGTGTATTCCGTCCGGATAGGAACCAGGCTGATCTCACATTGATTTCCCTCCGGATTATGAAACCGTAAGCATCTCTCCTCCCGATAATCCGGCTCTCCGCCTGCGCGGACGCATGCTTCTTCTGCCAGCCATTGCCGGTACGCTTCATAGCCCGGCGTCTTTTCCATGGCTATATTCCTTTCTCCAAAAAAAGTCCCATCATATTGATAATTCTGTCCTGCTAAAACTGAAATGATTTTTTCCCGGATATCAATCAGATAATTATAGCAGTCACAGGCAGACAGGGCATAGCTGATACACAGCTCCATCTGTTTGGGCAGGGTTTCCAGAGAACGGATCTGCTGCTCCAGCTGCATGGAAAGCGAGATCTTGCTGCCGGAATGTTCCCGGATCCACTCTTCCGTTCCTGCATACGCTATGTGCCGATGCTTCTTTAATGACTCCGAAATCGCATAGAACAGACCGTCTGACCAATAATCAAGGTCTTCTTCTTTTTCCAGCGCAAGGCTTACCTCTCCCTTGGAGTTCTTCAGCTCCCATGGAGAAGTCATAAACAGATCTGCTTTTGTGACTAAAAAACGATATTGTTCGAACATTGCATTCAGCTCATCCTTTTTACGGTTAGTATCCTCCATCAGACCTCGGATGCCCATACAGATATTGCTGTAATCATTGGCTGCCAGGGAATACATTCCTTCTTCCATCAATGCCCTTGCCCGCTTCCCTGCCTCAAGATAATGCTGCAGCCGGTGAGGATAAAATACCTCCACCGGCTGGTGTACTGCTTCCCGTATCATGTCTCTCAACGCCCTCTCCTGACAGTCCGCCAGCTCCTTTGTCCGCCGGTCCTTTCGATCGATTTCAGCTGCCAGCCTTCTCTGTTCCCTGCTCAGCCGTTCCAGGCTCTGGTGATAGAAAAACTCCAATTGTTTCACCCGGTCAAGCTCTGCCTGATATGCTCGTTTCATTTCATGGACTTCCTGTATATAGTTTGTCCTCAATTCCTCTTCCATGCGTTCCAGATGTTTTATCTTCCCATCCTGATTCATCCTTGCTGAAAAAAGAAGCTTTTGTCTTAAATGGGAAAATTCCTGCTGCTTTTCTCTAAAATATCTGTCGTACTCCTGCTGCCGGTCCGAAAGTCTTTTGTATCCCTCCTCCAGCTGCAGATACATTCTATGAATTTCCCGGTCACTTACTGCCATAGATTCCCTCCTGCAATTTCCTGATGGCGTTTGTCACAAAGCTGCTGCCGCAAAGTAATTCGCTGTTTTAATTTCTCCCGGATTTCCTGTTCTAAGATCCCAGCCTTTGACAACAGCCGTTCCATTTCCTCATCTGAGGGATATTCGCGCAGAATCTGCCGGTCTGCTCCCATATCGTTGAGTACGACATTGAGCTTTTGTTCCAACAAAGATACCCCTTTTTCCATGCAAAGAGCCAGCTCCTCTGCCTGACGGATATCCTCCTTGAGAATCTGTTCTTCCTCCTCTATCTCTCTCTGTTTCCGTCTTTGCTCTTCCAGCAGGTCCTTCTGCTGCTCGTATAACTTCTGATTTTTATTATTTTCCTCGATCAGCTCTGAAATTTCTTTTTCCTGCCGCTCTAACTCTTCCCTGACCATCGGCGATGCCTTCATCCCCCGTCCTTCTCTGGTCACAAGGATTTTTTCTCTCCATAAACGCACCCGGGGTTCCATTGTGTTCCGTCCCGTGAGCGCACCATCCGCACCGATCTCCGCAAAGCCTGCAAAGCTTTCTTCTTCAGTCTTTATGATAATCCCCTTGCTGTCCGGTCCCATATAGAGAAATAAAAGGCTCTCCTTTTCCCCGCTCCAGGCCTCTATCCCATACAGTCTTTGTTCCACCTCCTGTACGCTCATGCTCCTGCCATCCCAGCAGTTCCCCTGTTCATCCCAAATAGATAAGGAATCCCCTTCCTCATAGGAAATCATCATTGCCGTATCATTATATTCCTGTGGTGAAACAAATTCTTTCATTTAATATTTCCTCCCTGTTTGAGATGCTTCCAGATTTCTCTGCTTGCCGCATCCGGAATCCCAGTCAGCGTCAGATAGCTTCCCTGCTGTTCTATCCGGCATTCCCGAACTCTGTCCTTCTGGTAAAATGACTGATAGCGGTCGGTCAAATGATGCAGCCGCTGGTTAGAAGAGCCACGATAAGCTCTTCCATCATCCCTTTCCCAAAGATAAGGACCATCGATCAGTACATCCAGATACGATAAAATCTCCCGGAACTGCGGACTGGAACAAAGCTCTTCATAGAGATAGCCGCTGTATAAAATGATTCCCAGCCCCCTCTTATAAACCAGAGCCGCCAGCTGCAAAAGTGCTTCACTCTGTAAGAATGGTTCCCCTCCACTGATCGTGATTCCCTCGATCTCCGGTTCGTTTTGTATCGCATCATAAACTGCCTGAACGCTCAGTGACAGCATGGGCTCCGGCTGATGGTTATGCTCCTTCGTAATACAGCCGGGGCAATTCCTTTGGCAGCCATGGAACCACAATTCCATGCGCCTTCCGGGTCCTAAAAGACCGGAATCATCACACAGAATACGGTCTAGTCCAATCCTCATTTTTCTGTACTCCCCCATCGTCCTTTTTTGACCTCTCCGCCCATTTGAAGCCAGTATTCCACCACCGCCTGATCCTCTGCCTGTATAAGCAGGTCATAAATCTTTTTCTTCATCGAAGAACGCATTTCCAAAAGATACGCCTGTAACAGCTCTTCATATTCTCTATCCTTCATATCCCGGATCACCGCCAGAAAGTTTCCTAACGTTTCAACTTGCTTTTGAGATTTTACACAGCCCACCCCATATTCGATCAGCTGTTGAATCAAGCTCCTTTTTTGCTCTGTCGACAGATTCCATATCGACAAAAGGACAAAGTAATCCTCTCTGGCAAAGGAAGTATCCTCCGCCAATTCTGTCCACTGTACCATATAGGAAAAAAATTCTTCGCTGTTTACATTCTCCATCCGGATCGGATGCTTTAAATACTCTTTCAGTGCTTTGGATCTGCTTAGAGGGATGGATCGTTCAAAGGAGCGCAGCATAATCCCTGCTACATGGTGCAGCTGCAATCTTTCAACGGAAAGCTCCATGTGGTTATCCCGAATATAACGATTGGCTTCTTTAGCGCATATCGCCAGCCTGTACTCCAGATCCCGGTCTACTTCCCGTTTGTTCTTCTTTTTTTCGTATAGAATCCCCGTATCCCGATTGATCATGCTAATCAGATTTTCACACCCTCTGCCGGTAATCAGTCCTTTTCCAATCTCGCATAATTTCAAATACAGGGAAACAGACAGGGCATAGCGCTGTTCTTTTTCATATTTCTCTAATCTTTGAACTGCGGCCGCGACGACCTGCTCAAAATATCCATAAGCCTGCAGAGATACCTCGTTCCACACAGTCTCTAAAAAGGTGCAGACCAACCGAACCTCTTCTCCATCAGTATCCAGATTTTCAATCAGATCTGCCTCCATTTGCGCTATGCGGACATAGTCCCCTCTCTCTTTGAAAAATTGTACGATTCGCTGCGTATAGCTTTCCGGATACCGTTCCATGATCTGATACAGCTTCTGCCACATCCGTTCCAGAAGATTCTTATTCGCATTATTTTTTTTCATGTAGACATCCAGCTGAATGGCCAGAGTGACAGCATATTCCAGCTCTTCTACGGTAAGCCGCCTCGTACAAAAGCTCAGCAAAAGACTGCAGATATTTCCCAGAGAAGTCTCCTCCAGAACCGGTCCATGCTCCAGATTTTTGAACAGATACCGCAGCATTTCCCGATAGGACGTTTTATTTCCATATTTTTTTTCAAACAGAATAGCTTCATTCCAGTCGGAACTTCCCAGCTCCTCCATTCCATGCTGCATCAGCTGATACAACTTGAAGCCCCGGCAGATTTCTCCATCGACCCGTTCATAATCATATTTTTCCATACAGACAAAGAAATTTTCCAGTGCCTGGTGAGAAAACGCCATCCAGCGCTTGATCCCGTACCGAAAATAATCTCCGGAAATATCAAATTTGGGATAGCTCCGATGGACTCCGTCAAACACATAAAACTGTCCGCTCGCCTCATATTCCCGGCAGTCTCCATCGCTCAGCCCGGGAATGGCTCCCCGGATATCAAATCCAGAAATCATCGGGTTCTGTTCAAAGCTGGAAAAACTCATTTCTCTTGCGCTTTGAAGCGGAAGCGCAAACTGCAATGCACCCAGCCAGAGCAGAATATTCTCATGATAATCATATATGATCAGTTTGTACTGACCGCTGCAGGAAAACAGGGCGCTTAACATATGGCAGAACATTTCCATCCGTTCATCCCGTAAAAAGGTCTGTATCTTTTGAATATTGACTTCGGATCCCTTTTTGATGCTGGTCTTTTCCGGAAGAAAATCTACCCTTTGGGATCCGTCCACCTCTTCCTGTCCCATTGCGATCCTGTAATCCGGACTTCCATACAGCTGAATCGGCCGAAACGGAAGCTCCTCTTTTTCAAAGGAATACATATGACTTAGAAAATTTCCCGTCCGTCCCTGCTCTTTGTCATAGTCCTTTCCCAGATAGGTGACCATTGCGCCAAGATATCGATCTTCCGCTGTCTTTCCATAGAGAAGCTTTGTCGGAAAGCTGCTGTCCGCGGCCGGTGATTTTTCTCCATGAACAAAATATCTGCAATAGTTCATTTCAAATTCCCGCAGCTCCTCTTTGCTGCAGGAAGGGCTGTAAGAGTGAATTCCAAGCCCCCCGCCTTTCTCAATTCCCTTGGCGGAGGAAGTATAAATTGCCTGATTGATTCCCATAATCTGACCTGCTTTCCTTCGTCTTTTTCCTTGCTGTTTTGCTGTCTCGTTCCTATTTTTCTTTTAATATCCCACATTCTTTTAGTATCCATAGGAATGGATCCTCGATCCGGTGCGGCATCGGTTTATGACGGAGCACTTTTTCACTTCCAATGATTTCCGGTGACTCGCCCAGAGCCGAAAATGTGCAGTAAGTATAGTTTTTGAAATTTTTCTCCATAAAATCGGTGATATCCTTTGCGCCATAATTATCCAAAATCGACTCTGTCTCCTCTTTGACCTGATACCATTCTTCTTTCTTTACATATCCCGCATCAAAATAGCCCGATGGCTCCCGCAGTGCTTCAATGCCCTTGGGAAATATTTCGCTGACGGCGTCAAATTTGGACATTGCGACTACGATCGGAATCTTGATTTTTGTCGTTTCTGAGATTTTGTTTTCTGACCGGATCCGGTTAGCAATCCGTCCCAAAGTATTGATCTGCTCCTTTTTTTCCCTCCTGTCAATGGAAGAAGAACCTTTTAATGCCTCTTCTTTGATTTCCATACTCATTTTTTCTATCCGGGTCGGATCTAATAAGAAAATAACACCAGAGGCTTTGCCGATATATTGGTTCACCTTATCCATGACGGCTTCACTTTGCAGATCTTCTCCTGCTGAATCATACAGCACAAGGGTGTATCTCGTCTTGTCCATGAACAAGTTATAAATCAGAGGCGTCCTTACGACACTGGTGCCGCTGACATTTCCACTGGCTGTCAGATCATGTGGTCTCATGTCTTCATAGATTCGATAGTAATAATTCTCCTCATAATGCTTTATGACATCATCATTATATTCCCGAAGAATCCATCCCTGTGTCCGACAGATCTCTTTGATTCTCTGTATCAGGACGGCAAGAAAATGAGTTTTCCCCGCATCCCGGTCTCCCACCACCGCAATGGTTCTGACCTTATTTTCTCCCACTGCTTCCGGAAGCTCATTATGACAGCTGGGACATACCCGTATATTCGTTTCACGTCCACAGAAAGGACAGGTCTCACTCGTAGGCATATATAAATCCCTCAGCGGCTTTGCCAGTGGTTTTTTGACTGGAAAAACTGCGCTTCTGACCGGTGCAGAACGTTCACTGATTCTTAAATATGCAGCATACGGAACATCCTGCCTGCGTCCCTCACAGTTGTCAAAATTTTTACATCGGAACTCCACTTCTGAAAACGTATGCTCTATGGAACAAAATGGGCAGATATATTTTCCCATAATCACAATCCTCCTGTCTATAAGTGCTGCACTTTGAGCACGTTATCTGACTTTAAATTTCGTACCATATGCCGGCCGCAAACTGATTCTGTCATAACTGGCCACATCAGAAAAAAAAGCTTTGATACAGCTGCTCTTTGGCAGAGTATGAACCGGACAGGTCCAAAGATAACTTTTTTCGACATACTGCTTTTCAATATGCGCAATAATATCGCCGGAAACAGAATCAATCGGAACAGTATTCTTCTGGACTACAATATCTATGGCCGGCAGCTGAAAGGATTCGCCCGCACTATAAAATTCAATTTCCAGGTGCCGTTCTAACAGACCTTTGATTCGAATCGAATATTCAATTTTCTCTTTTCTGCGATGGTCATATCTCACATGAATCTCATCCCGGTATTCGATTTCACCCTCTCCGATACAGCCTCCATAAAGAGAAATAAAATACTCTGCCTCTTTGATGTTTTCCAAATAGATACATGTATCTTTTTGGTATTTTGCCTTTGAAGTGATATTTGCCGCTTTTCCCCTGTAGTCCTTCGGATTCTTTGCATAGCCATCTTCTCCATAGAGTACCAGAACCTGTTCGATTTCCTCCGGCCATTCTATATCCATCCAGAGACGGTCTTCTAAAATTTTCATTTTTCTTACCTGAAAGATTTTATTTCTTTTTTCCGGGAGGGTTGATTCGGCCGGCTGGAATCGGGACGAAGAGATGTCTGCCGGTGGCCGGATTGCTGATGCTGCAGCTTCCGGTGCTGTGGCTTCTGGTGCTGCGGCTTCTGGTGCTGTGGCTTCTGGTGCTGCGGCTTCTGGTGTTATGGCTTCTGGTGCTGCGGCTTCTGGTGTTATGGCTTCTGGTGCTGCGGCTTCTGGT
>CADBUD010000060.1 GCA_902797785.1 uncultured Lachnospiraceae bacterium | reverse complement strand
GAGTATTTGCACTCTGTGTGCCTTCGGTATGTGCATTTTGTTGCTATGAACAGCGGAGCTGTGAATAGTAACGAATCCTTATTATCCCGGAACAAAAATCAGGTTGTACATATCAGTAAAATTATGGTATAATTTTTTAGAATATAAAAATCAATTCCCAAAAATATCAAAAATAGTACTCTTATGCCAGGACAGGGACAAAAGGCGTCAGAGCAATGATCAAGTTAGGAGGAAAAAATGACATTAGAAGAAGCCAAACAAAAATTGCAGGACATAAAACAGGAGCAGCTCCTACAGTTTTATGAAACACTCGATGAAAATCAGAAATCCAATCTGCTTTCCCAAATCGATGAAACAGATTTTTCCGTTCTAAAACATCTTTCCACTGTGGGAAAAGGAACCGAAAAAGGCGAATTTTCTCCGCTTAAAGCAATGCAGCTTGACGAGATCGAACGCAGAAAAGATGAATTCTATACCGCTGGGGTACAGGCAATTAAGGAAGGCCGGACCGCCGCTCTTTTGCTTGCGGGAGGGATGGGAACACGATTGGGCTCAGACAATCCTAAAGGAATGTATAATATCGGTATTACAAAGGAGGTCTACATTTTCCAGAGGATTATTGAAAATCTGCTGGATGTAGTGAAGGAAACCGATACATGGATTCGCCTGTTTATTATGACCAGTGAGAAAAACCATGATGCGACCGTATCCTTCTTAAAGGAAAAGGACTATTTCGGATACCGGGAAGATCGAATCGTATTCTTCAAACAGGATATGGCACCAGCCTGTGACTACAATGGAAAAGTATATTTAGAGGAGCCTGGACGCATCGCTACCTCACCAAATGGAAATGCCGGATGGTATTCTTCCATGGTTCGGGCAGGCTTAGATCAGATTTTGACCAAAGAGGGAATCGAGTGGATCGATGTCTTCGCTGTTGATAATGTCTTACAGCGTATCTGTGATCCTTGTTTTGTCGGAGCTACGGTTCTTTCTAACGTATCTGTCGGGGCAAAGGTAGTAAAAAAGGCAGCTCCGGATGAAAAGGTCGGTGTCATCTGTCTGGAAGATGGCAGGCCATCCATCGTCGAATATTATGAGCTATCACAGGATATGATGGATGCAAAGGATGATCAGGGAGAGCCCGCTTACAATTATGGCGTCATTTTAAATTACCTGTTTCATGTGCCGGAACTGGCAGAAGTCACAGACGATAAGATGGCATATCATGTTGTAGAAAAAAAGATTCCTTATGTAGATGAAAAAGGCCAGAAAGTCAAACCATCTGAACCAAATGGATATAAATTCGAGCAACTGGTGCTTGATATGATTCACCAGTTGGATTCCTGCCTTCCATATGAAGTTGTTCGGGAAAAAGAATTTGCTCCGGTAAAAAATCCGACTGGAATTGATTCCGTAGAATCAGCGCGCTCACTTTGTCAGAAAAATCATATAGAGCTTTAACAGTAGCCTTGCAGGATATCGGATGGCACGTATAGCAGCACCGAAAAAAAGACAGGCAGACAGAAATCTTTTACTAAGAGTATCTGTCCACCTGTCTTTTTCTACACCCTATTTTTGTATTACGATTCGCCGTTTCTGTTATTTACAGAGTAGAGTATCCAAAGCCATTACAAATTGCATCGACCGGAACTCCTGATTTGCAAAGAGGACACTGATCCGATGGATGACTTGCGTAATCCGGAAGATCCCTCGTTGAGTAGAGAGCCCGGATCGGGATACTGTTGATTTTGGTGGCCACGGAAAAGATGGCAGAAATTCCTACAATATCGCCCTTATAAAATTTTACGGAACTGACGGCACCTTGAAGTGTCGCGCCAGTCGTTGCTGAATCAATCAGAATCAAAACCTTTTTCCCTCGAATCATGTGCTGGTTATTTTCCCTAAACATCATCTGTCCGCTGGTATTATACTCTGGTGAAGTAATATACATGGTCTGGTGGGAATTTGCTGAAATGACCCCGGCTCTGGTAAGATGATCTGCCAGATGAGCTCCAATGACCTCCATCCCGTCAATGCAGAGAATGGTATCAATCACATCAGAAGAAAGATACATTTCGGCAAGCTCTTCAGCGGTAGCTCTCGCTTCTCTCTGTCTGGACTTCATATCCACCAGATCCATATAATAATTTACATGAGAATTTGGTGTCACAAAATGTCCTGGAATATAACGTAGAACGACATCTTTGTTTCTGGAATAATCAATTTTTTTGTAATCCTGCATGATGAAAACCTCCTTTTGTTTTGCCGCACTCAGACAGCAAATGATTTTATACATTATGAATAGCTGCTACTTGTTTATCATAACATAAAAAACAGATTTGGGAAAGAGAAAGTTACGATTCAGGAACAAAACGGAAGACCATTTCATTCCTGAGCATAAAAAAGTAGTAGGAATCCGGAATCTGGTATGATATAATGATGTTGGGATCAAAAGTGCCATGCGATGAAATCGCATGTGCACTTTGCCCCCGACATTAAAGATTCTTTGTCAAATATGGAGGTGCAAAATGAAAATAAACAAAGTATGTGTATTCCTGCCCCCTTTCTCTCTACTGTTGATTCTTCTATGCAGTTTTTTTCCGTTTTTTTTATCCCATGCAGAAGAAATTGATGTTTCCTGGTATGAGAAAAAACCTTCTGCCTCAGAATTTTATCTTCACACCCCGGAAGAGCTGAAGGGCTTGTCTTCTTTAGTCAATGCCGGTATCACGTTTTCAGGTCAAAGAATCGTATTGACTTCAAATATTGATGTGACGCCGGAGCTTGCAGATTCCGAGGAAGCTTCCGCAAATGCTGATTCCTCGGATGACCCTTCCTACTGGATTCCGATTGGCAGTGAAAAAACTCCATTCTGTGGTACTTTTTCCGGAAATTCTTATAGCATCACAGGGATTGAGGTGCGTTCCGAACAGTCCTGTGGTCTGTTCGGCTATTCCAAGGGCGTTATTGAAAATATCAGTATTCTGAATGCCGGAATTGAAGGAGAGTCACAGCTTGGCTCTATCGTCGGCTTAAATGCCGGTACGGTCAGAAATTGTTATTCCAATGCTTCCGTAACCGGTTCTTCCATCGAGCTGGGTGGCATTGTTGGCCGAAATGAGGGCAGGGTAGAAGGGTGCATCTTCCAAGGGACGGTCACAGGTGGTTTCTACTGCGGCGGAATCTGCGGATATGAGCATCATTCTACGACCAGTAATTCCATCAACTATGGAACCATCTTTTCTTCTGATGTTTCGTCTGCTATTGGGGGAATCAGCGGTCTGCTGCGCAATGCGTCTATCAATAACTGCCAAAATGCCGGCATAGTCTCAGGTCAGGCAATCAGTATCGGCGGAATTGCCGGAGAAAATTGTTCTGTCAACGGAAACAGCAGTATCATGAACTGTGAAAACAAAGGTGTCGTATCCGGAAATCGTTCTTCCCAGGCCCTTGGTGGGATTGTAGGAAAAAATCAGGCTGATAATGGAACTTCGGATGTGACGAATTGCATCAACCGCAGCGATATGCTGATTACCGATATTTTTATTTATTATGGCGGAATTTGCGGAAAAAACCAGGGAAATACCAGTGGAAGGGCACAGGCTCTTTTGAGCAACAATATGGATTTGGGAACGATTTCTTCTTCTATGACCACGGTATATGCTGCACATATTGCGGGACAAAATTCCTATGGAAATGTAGAAAATTGTTATTACCTCCGGGATATTCCCAAGGAACCAGAGGAAGAGGAGGAAACGCCGGTCAAGCCAAATCCCCGGACCCCAGCCGGCTCATCCAATCAATCGGAATCTCCGGCAGAGGAATTGGAGGATCCAGTTGAAATCATCCGCGTTCTGGATGTTGCTGCCATTGGATATGATAATGCTTCGCAGAAAAACAACTCTGCCTTTACACCGATGGGAGAAACAGAATCCAATATCTTCATTGGGAATCAGCCATATCTGATCAGTTCGGCAGCAATCCACCTGTTGAATTTAAATACCTCTGGAAAAAGTGAACTGCATAAATGGGAAGAAACGGTCGCGTCTCCTTCTGCCTATCGTTTTGTTTCCTATCCGGTAGTCTATCATAGTAATGACCAGCAGAACGAAGAGGTCATCACAGAGGAATACTATACCTCCGGTCTGAATATTCTTCCGGATTATGAGGTGTTTTCCCCAAGAGAGACATGCTCTATTTCAGGATATTCCTACCGAAATGATGCTTCCAAGCCGGATACCGATATTACCAAAAATAATCTGGTTACGATGAATGACTCCGGACTGGATTTATATGCCCATTGGAAATATCCGGACTGTATCGTGACACTGATGGACGGAGAAGATGTGCTAAAGACCTTGTCCATCCCGTATGCATCCAATATTACAGGAATGGACCGCGTGACAAAGGAGGGCTGCCAGTTCATAGGCTGGTACACAGATTCTGCACTGACCGCCGTATACCGGACCTCTACTCCGGTAACGGAAAATCTGACTCTTTATTCCAAATGGGAGACGGCGAAATACCTGGTATCCTTCTCTACCGGAATGGAGTCTTTGGCATTTTCCAGCCAAATGCTAGAATATGGAAAAACCATTGTTCAGCCGGTTCTGCCTGAGCGCGAAGGCTATGAGTTCGAAGGGTGGTATACCGATGAGACCTATACCCGTTTATGGGATTTTTCTACAGATACGGTTTCCTCTTCTATGATGCTGTATGCGAAATGGAAGCAGAAGAGCTATACCATTACCTTTGTTAAAAATGGGGGGAGCAAAGTCGCGGCACAGACCGTCAGCTTCGGCGGATTTGCTGTACAGCCCCAAAAGCCTTCTCGATTGGGATATCTGTTTCAAGGGTGGTACACGAACAAAAAGCTGACAAAGAAATTTTCATTTTCCACCGTGATCAAAAGCAATCTCAAGCTCTATGCGAAATGGAAGCTGAATGTGATTTCTGATAAAGCAAAGCTGAAGAAAGGCTCCAATGTTCTTGTGTCAGATGTCGTATACACAATATTAAATGTAAAAAAACGAACCGTCCTTTGGAAAATGACGACGAATCTGAGTCAGAAATCGCTTATCATTCCCGCAAAAGTAACAATTCGTGGAAAAAAATATACGGTCAAGCGAGTAGGAAACCAGGCGCTGACGGGACTTTCCAAACTTAAGACCATAACGCTCGGGAAGAAAATCGTCTGGATTGGAAAAAATATCCTAACCCAAAAAACATTAAAGACCATTATTTTCCAAAGTAAAAAGGTTCCCAAAATAAAACAGAGCTTAAAGAGTGTAAAAACATCAGTAAAAATCAAAACTCCAAAAAAGAAAGCTGCAGCATACAGAAAACAGCTTCGGAAAGTCGGACTTTCCAAAAAAGTTTCTGTTTCTGCCCAATAAATGATTTTGCTGCGATGAACAGCAGCATTGTAAATCGTAACGAATCAACGGATCGTTCCATTTTCGTCCGTTTTCTTTTCCCGCAGCTTTACAACATTGGCGGCGCTTCGACGGCGGTCATCCTCTAGAGCGGCATAGTGCTTTCGCGTGGTATTTACGTCTTTATGTCCCAGCACGTCAGCGACCAGATAAATATCTCCCGTTTCCCGGTATAGGCTGGTTCCATAGGTGCTCCGGAGCTTATGTGGTGTGATTTTTTTGATGGTCGTGACAAGCTGGGAATATTTTTTGACCAGATTTTCTACTGACCGGACGCCGATACGTTTTCTCTGCAGCGAAAGGAAAAGCGCATTTTCATGTCCTTCGACAGGAATGACCTGTTTTCTTTCCTCCAAATAATTCCGAAGCGCTTCTTCGACTTCCTCTCCAAAGTAAACTACGACTTCGCTGCCTCCTTTTCGAATGATCCGGATTCCATTATTCCTAAAATCAACATCATTCAGATCCAGACCGACACATTCTGAGACACGGATTCCTGTCCCTAGCAAAAGAGTCAGAAGCGCCAGATCGCGAACTCTGGTCTTTTCGTGAAAATCCTGCTGTTTCTTTGTCAGCTTCTCACCAGATTCTACTTCATCGAGCAGAACCGCGACTTCGTCTACATCCAGCCGCGTGATGTTCTTTTGATGAAGCTTTGGCATAGGAACAATGGAGGCAGGGTTTTTCTCAATCAGCTCCATCCGGAAAAAATAGTTGTATAAGCTGCGCAGAGAAGAGAGCTTGCGCATCCGTCCCCGTTCATCATTAGTATGAATCTTCCCCTCTTTTTTATAATATTTTAAATAGTCAAGATATTCCTCAATGTCAGAAGGACAGATCTGATCTAAAATAGAAATCGGAAGATCTGTTATTTCCATTTTACGACATACCGGATTTTTTTCCTGCAAAAATTCAAAAAAAAGGCGGAAATCATAGGCATAGGAAATTCTTGTCCTGGAGGACGTCGTAGGCTCGATTCCCCGAAAATACTGTCGGCAGAATTTCGGCAGGGTATCTAAGACATTTCGAAGTTTTTTTTCATTTTCAATCGCAATTTGATTTTGGTATGCGTGGGTTCCCATAAAAACCTCCATAAAATATTTGTTATGATGTTGGGGTCAAAACGTTTCCTAATAATTATAGTAATCCCTAAGGAAGAAAAAGTCAAATCAATTCAAATGTAACAGAAATAAACTGGAAAAAAAACGGGTACTATGATAAGATAAAGTTATGAACAAAAAACGGAAGGCTATTTTGTTCATGAGAGATACAGTAAACACATTGAATGATATCGGGAGGAAAAAATGGAAGTTCAAAGAGAAGAGAAGAGGGGAGAAAGCAGAGCGAATGATTCTAAAATGCGGTATCTCTCCCTGGAGAAAAACAAAAAAATCATGATCACAGCTTTGATGGCCTTTTTGGTCATTACAGCCAGTATTATTGTTTTTTTCCTGATTTTTCGTTTTCAGGGATTAAGCTCTTTTTTTAAATTGGTATTTGGGATTCTTCAGCCCATTATTTTTGGTATTGTAATTGCCTATCTATTAAATCCTATTGTTGTTTTTTTAGAAAAAAACTTTATCCGGCTTTTTCAGCGGGTGTTTAAAAAACCGGATAAAGCAAAAAAGTTTTCCCGCGGCCTCAGCATCATCCTTGCAGTTATTTTTATGATCTCCATTATCAGTATCCTGATGTTTATGATCATACCAGGATTAAATACCAGCATTTCAAATGTTGTAAAAACTATTCCAAGCGAGATTACCAAATACGAACAGCGCCTGATCAATTATTTGGAAAGCGATCAGTCCATCCTGAAAAATAAAACGATTGCTAAGTCATTACCAAATACCTTGGATGATTTGACCAACACCTTTACGCATTGGATGAAAACAAAATTATCAGACCTCCTTCCGACCCAGAATGGTGTTGGCGGGATCCTGACCAACGTGGGAAACGTTTTTTCTACCTTGACAAACAGCGTCTTTACCGTCTTAAAGATCCTGCTGAATTTTGTCATTGGTATTATTGTTTCAATTTATATTTTATCCGGGAAAGAAAACTTCATTGGGCAGGGAAAACGGATTCTTTATTCGCTGACCAAGCCATCCACAGCCAATTATCTTTTATGCCTGACACGGAAAACACATGAAATTTTTGGTGGATTTATCAGTGGAAAGCTGGTAGATTCTCTGATTATCGGCCTTTTGACATTTATTGCACTGACCTGTATGAATATGCCCTATACCTTACTGGTCAGCGTGATTGTTGGTGTAACGAATGTCATTCCATTTTTTGGACCATACTTAGGAGCAATTCCAAGTGCGCTGCTGATTCTCTTGGTCAATCCCTTGAAAGGTCTGTATTTTATCATTTTTATTTTGATTCTTCAGCAGATTGATGGAAATATCATTGGTCCGAAAATCTTAGGAGACAGCACCGGATTATCTGCATTCTGGGTCTTGTTTTCTATTTTATTGTTCGGCGGGCTTTGGGGAATCGTTGGCATGATCATTGGCGTACCGACATGGGCGGTCATTTCTTACATCTTTAATGATGTTTTGGAGCATTTTTTAAAGAAAAAACAACTGCCTCTACATTCCGCGGATTATGAGCAGGTCAATTATTATGATGAGGTCCAAAAGAAACTAATCTATCTAAAAACACAAAAGCAAACGCCGGAAAAACAAACACAAACGCCAGAAAAACAAACGCCAGAAAAACAAACGCCAGAAAAACAAACGCTGGAAAAACAAACTTCAAAAAAGCAAACTCCGGAAAAATAGAAATAACCCCTGACCCAGAAGTAACCAGACAAAATCGCTCAAACGACAAAATCAATCAAACAAAATCTGCTAAACAAAAATAGTGAGAAACAAACAAAATAGCCCTACAACTTTTCGTTAAAGTTGTCTTTTGCGAATAGTTGTAGGGACAGAGAAAGGACTCTCCCCCTATGACAATTTCCACTTCCATGGCTTCCATCTATGTTTCACCATGTGGAAAAACCAATTCCAGGCATTTGCCATGCGCCATATGTAAAACGCCGTGTTCCTTAAAAATTCCAGATTCTTCGGAATCCGAGGATATTTTTGTAGAGACAAGTCATTCGGATTTTGCTAATCCACTAAATATCAATAAAGACAAAAAAAAACAAAGCACAAAGAACAAAGAATATTCCATAGCCATTGATATTGGAACAACCACCTTGGTGATAGAGCTTTGGAATATAAATCATTTTGATACGGTAGAGCTATTTTCCTCCATCAATCATCAAATTAGCTATGGAAAAGATATTATTTCAAGGATTCAAAGCTCTATGGAGGGAAATCATAAAAAACTGGCCGTCTTGATTCGAAGGGATCTTTTTCGTGGGATTCAATCCCTGCTCGTCACCTCAGGGATTTCACGTACGGCAGTGAAGGAAATTGTCATTTCCGGAAATGCGCCGATGATTCATCTGTTGATGGACTGGTCCTGTGACGGGTTTGCCTCTTCTCCATTTTATGTCCAGGAAACACATTTGCAGCAGACAGATTCCCAACAACTGTTTCCACAGCTAGGATTTTCAGTTCCCATCTTTTTGCTTCCGCCACTTGCTCCTTTTGTTGGAGGAGACATTATGTCGGATCTTTTTGTTCTGCAAATGCAGCATCACCCTTCCTCTGTTCCATTTCTGCTATTAGATCTGGGAACAAACGGAGAATTAGTATTATACCATCATGACACCTATTTTGTCTCTTCTACTTCCGCGGGACCGGCTTTTGAAGGCGGAAATCTTTCCTGTGGAACCGGAAGTATTCCTGGCGCGGTATACCGTATTTCCACAAAAACTGCAGATCACCAGCTGCAGCTTCTTACGATTCAAGACAGACCTCCTATGGGAATCTGTGGAACAGGTTATCTTTCTCTTCTCTCCTTTCTGAAAGATAAAAAGCTGATTGATGAAAACGGAACGCTTATTGATGCATACTTTCAGCAGGGATTTCCACTAGACAAGGACAGAAAAATCATCATTACGCAAAAAGATATCCGGGAACTTCAGATGGCAAAAGCCGCCATCCGTACCGCAATAGAGCTCCTTCTATCCAGTGCCAACCTGGCTTGGGATGATTTAGCACAATTTTATATCGCCGGGGGATTTGGAAGCTGCCTGGATCTTTATGCTGCCTCCAATATTGGAATTTTTTCAGAGAAAATCATAGAGAGAATCACCATTCTTGGAAATGCTTCCTTGACCGGAGCAAAGATTTTTTCTATCATGAAAAACAGAGAAGAAACCGTTGAACACATTCAGAAAAAGACAAAAGAAATATCTCTGACCGATTTGACGGAATTTCATGAAAAATACATCAAATGGTTGAATTTCCAAGAAAAATGACCCGAAAATAAGCGCTTTGAAAAAGCACTCTGAGAAACCAATTAAAGAATCTGTAATAGACGGACAAAATAATCCGGCAAAGGTGCATGAAATTCCATATATTTTCCTGTTTTTGGATGCAAAAAACCAATCATTTCAGCATGAAGAGTCTGTCCCTCCAGATTTGAAATAGGACATTTGGAAGGACCATATACTTCATCTCCCAGAATTGGATGTCCCATATGGCTCATATGAACACGAATTTGATGTGTACGTCCGGTTTCAAGCTGGCATTCCAGATAAGTATATTTTTGAAACGTTTCCAGAATGTGATAGTGTGTCACTGCAGATTTTCCGTTTTTATAATTGACAGCCATCTTTTTCCGGTCGATTGGATGTCTGCCAATGGGAAGATCGATCACGCCATCGTTCCGTAACCTGCCGTGGACAATAGCACGGTATTTTCTGACAGAGGAATGTACTTTAAGCTGTTCCGCAATTTTTTCATGAGATAGATCTGTTTTGCATACGATTAGCGCCCCTGTCGTATCTTTATCAATTCGATGTACGATTCCCGGACGCATTACTCCATTGATGCCGGACAATTCACCTTGACAATGAAACAGGACGGCATTGACCAAAGTGTGCTCATAATGACCTGCGGATGGATGTACCACCATATTTTTCGGCTTATTTACAATCAAAAGCTCGGAATCTTCATATAATATGTCCAAAGGAATATCTTCAGGGAGAATTTCCGGATCTACAGCCGGAGGAATCGTAATCGAAATCTCATCTCCTGTTTTGATTTTATAGCTCGCCTTTACTGCTTTTTGAGAAACCGTAATTTTCCCGTCTTTTAAAAGCTTTTGTATATAAGAACGAGCAAAAGAAGGGAACTGACCAGATATATATTTATCCAGTCGTTCCCCCGAATCATTCTCATGAACAAGCAAAAAATGTTTTTCTGAATCCTTCATAAATACTTCCCAAACACTTTCCAGAAAAGGATTCTTTATTTTTCGCACCGTTCCTAAATAAAATGAAAATCCTCTTCTTTATAATAAAAAAACATGGATAATACCAAAACAATCGAGGCTAAAGTCACATAAATATCCGCAACATTAAAAATCGGAAAATGAATGATAAAGACATTGAAAAAATCGATGACATATCCATGAAGGATACGATCGATCATATTTCCAATTGCTCCGGCTGACAAAAAAATAATCAAAATCCGCAGCAAATGAAAACGTTTCCCTTCTGGCAGACGAACATATAGAAAGGCCAGAACAAAAAAAACAACGATGGCAATCAGAACAAGGAAAAATTTCTTTCCTTGAAGAATCCCAAAAGCAGCTCCGTGATTTTCAAGATAAGTCAAAGAAAAAATCTCTGGAATAATTGGATATTCTCCTTCCTTTAACTGCTGGGAAGCAAAGTATTTTGTCAGCTGATCTATCAATATCAAAAACGATGTCATGCAAATTCCAAAAAATACTTGAACTCTTTTTGTCATAATCCCTACTTCTCCTAAGGTCTGATGCCAATATACGCTAATGCTTTTTGCATTTCCTCTTCCGTAACAGAGGTATCAATCACAGCATGACCAATTTCCTGTAAAAGAATAAATTTAATTTTTCCAGCTTCCATTTTCTTATCAGACTTGGTAGCCTCAATGATTTTGGGAACAGACATCTGTTCTAAAATATCAGGAGAAACCGTCAGGGATGTTTCTTTTAACCAGGAAGAAAAAGAAACAGGAAGCTGATAGGAACGCAAAACGTCTAGAATCAGGGTAAAATCCTCTTCTGTGATCCATCCTCTTTGAAAACTGATATAGGAGGATGACGCTATGCCAAGAGAAACACATTCTCCATGGGTAAGAGTAAAGTTCATCTGCTTTTCTATTGCGTGCCCCAGAGTATGTCCAAAATTCAGCAGGGCACGTTCTCCCTGTTCCTTTTGATCCCGCTCTACGACACCGCCCTTGATCTGACAGCTCATGGATATCATTTTTTTCGCCATCAGAAAAAAGTCAGAATCTGACTTATCAGAAATCTGCGCCCTATGCTCTCTAAGCCAAACAAAATACTCTTTGGACTTGATCAGTCCATGCTTAATAATTTCAGCCATTCCTGAAAAGAACTGTCGCTCATCCAGTGTCTTTAAGACAGACAGATTCATATAGACCAGCTTGGGCTGATAAAATGCACCTACCATATTTTTGTAGCAGGAAAAATCAACACCGGTCTTTCCGCCAATGCTACTATCGACCTGCGACAAAAGTGTCGTAGGAATCTGAAGAAAATCAATCCCCCGCAGATAGGTAGCAGCGCAAAACCCGGTAATATCCCCGGTAACACCGCCTCCCAATGCAATCAAAAGATCCTTTCGGTCAAAATGGTTCTGAATCAAAAACGCATAAATTTGCTGAACAATCTCAAGATTTTTATGCTCCTCACCCATTGGAAAAACGAATTTTTTGACAGCCAGAGCAGTTCCCTGAAAAACAGAACAGACCTCATCTCCATAAAGAGAATCCACCTTGCTGTCTGTAATGATTCCGACCTTCCGCTGAGAAATCGAAAGAAACCGACATTCCTCTAAAAGGGAAGAAAAAGAATCCTGATAAACAATCTGATAGATTGGAGTTTCTTTATGATAAATCTGAAGTCTGTCTGACATATTCGTTATCCTTTCCAAGACTGATTTTGAACCAGAAATCAAAAATCATCTGTCTGAATTTCCGGAACTCCGAGCTCTCCATTTAATGCATCCTGCAAATCGCCACAGATATCTACATTTTTTGGAGTAACTACAAAAATACAATCTTCTGCCTTTCGGAAGTTTCCGTCTACAGCGAAACATGCTCCGGATACAAAATCAATGATTCTCTGTGCTTCCCGAACATCCATGCCAACCAGATTTAGCAGGATTGAAGTCCCATTGATAAGACTCTGAGAAATAGTCCGCATGTCATTGGTAGAAGTCGGTTTGAACACACAGATATCACGGCTCTTGATCTGGCGATTTTGAGACTTTCCTTTTGGCGATTTTTTTACTCCTGATTTCCCATCGCTCATACGGGAACCGCTGTTGCCAGCATACTCTTCTGCTTCGTCATCTTCATATGCTTCATCATCATAATCTTCGTATTCCTCTTCTGTAAACTCCTCAGGATCATAGTCTACATATTCATCATCTACGTCTTCTGCACCACCGTAAATAAATTTTTTAAATTTTGCCATAGCGCTCATGAAACATTCTCTCCTCTTCTAATTATAATTTCGTTCTCCAAAGATGCCGGTTCCGACTCGAACCATCGTAGCACCTTCCTCAATAGCAACCTGAAAATCATTTGTCATTCCCATGGATAAAATTTCCATATTTACATTATCAATGTTTTTTCTTCCAATGTCAATACTAATTTGCTTTAAAATTCGAAAATATTTGCGATTTTCTTCTGGATTTTCTACAAAAGGCGCGATTGTCATCAATCCGCAGACCTTAATGTTCGGCAGCGAAGCTGACTGTTCCACCAAGGGAAGGACATCCTCTGTTGATACACCGAACTTGCTCTCTTCACCTGCCACATTGACTTCGATCAGAATATTTGCCGGTACTCTTTTCTTTTGTGCCTGGATACTGATTTCCTGTGCTAATCGAAAGGAATCAACGGAATGAATCAGGCATACTTTATCGATGATATACTTGACCTTATTTCTTTGCAGATGCCCAATCATATGCCATTTTACATCTTGCGGCATAGCATCATATTTATCCATAATCTCTTGGACTTTATTTTCCCCAAAGTCCCGGCTGCCTGCCTGATATGCTTCCATCAGCTGGTCTATAGGCTTTGTCTTACTGACAGAGATTAACGTCACTTCGGAGGGATCCCTGTCTGCTTTTTGGCAGGCCTCCAAGATTTTTTCTCTGACATGTTTTAGATTTTCTTCTATCATTCCTTTATTTTCCTCCTTTATTCGGTTCCGTTTTGTACCGGCTCCTGCGTGTCTGATATTCCCGTTCCTTCTGATTCTGATCCCTGGTTCAAATCCGCTGCGCTAGGATCCGCGGCGACAGTATCACTGCCTTCACCGGTCGTTCCACCATCACCGCCCTCTACAGCAGAACCTTCAACACCGCTTTCACCGCCGTTTCCAGTCAAATCACTTTCTCCTGATTGTCCCGTATCTGCGGCTGGTTGATCCGGTTCGATGGAATTGTCTGTTTCAATTTCGTCATTACCAGTTTCGCTTTGGACGGCTTCCTCTGACTTCTTTGCTTTTGAGGATTTTTTCTTTTTCTTGCTTTTCTTCGTGTCGAGCTCTTCTACCGCCTCATCCTGAGCATCCGGAACCTCTGACGGCGGTCTATCCGACATTTCCTCCATACTACGTACCTGCATTTTTTCTTTTATATCCGCATAGACCTTTTCTGGATCCATTTTGTTAAAATAGGTATCATCACCATCTTTTAGGACATGCGCATCTAGAAGAATCCTGTTATACTGAGAAATACTGTATGGAAAATCATCAGCAGCAATACAATAATCATCGTTGAACGAAATGAGATCGATGATACGGAATACGGGATAACCTCTGGTAAAATTATATACTCCATAAAAATTTTCTTTATGGGAAACCGGATAAGCAGTTTGGTCTTTTACCGAATACAGCAGATCCCCTTCTGAAAATTCTGTCGTATCAAAATAATAATAATCATCATCGGTATAGGCAATGATTGGCTGAACATTTTCAAATACTGCGTTTCCAGAGGAATCCGTTGTCTGGAGAATGAAGCCCTCCATCGTTTTCACCGCCTCTAGGGCAGAGTCTGTTGCCTCAATCGCCGATTCTGTCACGACTGCTTCTGCATCGGTGGCAGCCGCTTCCGCTGCTTCTGTCACAGCTGCTTCTGTGACTGTTTCCACACTGGCATCCGGTTCTGCTTCTTCCGACGGTCTGTTATAGTACTCTATCGGAACCTTATATAATCCCCGATATACCACAGCCGTATTTGGCAGCTTTAATCCTTTCTCATCATCCAGATTTAAATGAATATCCAGATAGCGCCTCTGTGCATACCGAATCATCGAAGTACGAAACTCCAGCATTAAATATGTTGTTTGGTCTTTTTCAAAGGGGATGACCCTTGCATTGCAGGAAGTCCCGTCTATAAGAAAGGAAACATTGATATAGTTCGAATTGCTTTCTGCGTAATTCAAAATCTGATCTAGTACTGTCTCCTCCGGGGCGATGATTATGCTCCAGGTCTCACTGGTAATCAACTTATAGATTTCCTGTCCCGCCTCCACGGAATTCATCGGAATTCCTTCTTCTGAATCCTTTGACGCAAAATCCCGCAGATTTTTTGCCTGATACTTACTGTCATCAAGCATATCGGGTTCAAAGGCATCAATGGCGGATTCTGTCGATGTTGCAGGCAGATGTTCGAAACCGTCAGAATAAAATTCGATAATGCCGGGAGTCTCGGCCTTATGGATATGGAAGGAATTTCGATCAATCGCAGTTCCATTTTCTGAAGCAACGGCCTCCAACTGTTCCATATTCATTGATTTTAATGCCTCTTCTGATAATTCTGTCTGAAAGCGATACACCGCATCAAAAGAAAGATCTGAAAATTCATTTTTGAACTGATTGAGATGCTCCTGAAGGGAGGACAGCTCTTCCTCGGACAAGGTACTGTTCTGGAATGTCGTTTGGTTCAATGTCGTATAAATTTCTCCCGTTTCATCTACCGTATAGGTTGTCGAAGAACTGCCGACCCGGTCATCTGAATTTACATAAAAACTGATATACCCGTTCTCCGCTGCGGCTACCATCATTTCATCGCGAAGAACCAGTCCAGTATAATCCAGCTCCTTCGTGAGTCCCCCATATTCTACCTCGTAAGTTTTCATGTTAGGCTTTAGATGATACATCACGAGATAGACCAGGATATAACATAGAAGAAAGAGAAAAATAACCACTCCGATATTAAAATTACGACTGCTGTACGAGTGGGATTTTCTTATTTTTTCTTTCTTTTGTCTCACCTTGTGTTTCGTTTGATTTTTCTTGATCTGAGCCATGTAGCTCCTCCCTCTTTTCTGATTTTACCCCTTTCCCTCCTGTTTCGGATTGTTTTCCTCAAGCACACCGGAATACTTTTGTGCCAGAGAATGCATATATTTCATGTCGAACACCTCAACGATTTCCGGACCGAAAATACTGTGAAGATATTGATAGATCAGCTGACTCTGCTTTTCCATTTCCTGCTTGCGGATGATATTTTTCTTTAGCTCTACCCGGATTTTTTTGATCCATTCATCGATTTCACTGACATGCTCTGCCATTTCCATCAACTGATGATAAAAGATATCCATCCCCTCAAGCATGAGCTTCTCATTGGCATCCCGAATAAAAATCGGCAGATCTAAGAGCTCATCCTCGTACTGTTCAATGGTCTCATTAATAGATTTGATCTTTTCCTGATTTTGAGAAAGAATGCCATCCTGCCCATCAGACTCCGACTCGTTATTGGCTTCATCCATGTTTTTTACGATGCCGTTCATCAAATTCATTTTTTCTTTTTTCATGGATTGGATTTCATTATTGAGCTTTCCCTGCCGCTTTAATAGTTCATTGACCTCTTCTTCGAGCTGGTTGATTTTTTCTGTTTTTCCATTTTTTCTAAAAAGCTGATGCCATTTTGTATCCAAGGTCAGAACCGGAACCTTTTTCCCTTTTAACGATTCCTTAAAATCCTCTGCTGATTTTTCTGTGCTCATTCTGCTTCACGTCCTTTTTCATTCAAAAGTTCTGCTGTTTCCAAGCGATAAGAAAGTGTCATTAAACTGTCAGAAAGATGCACATTTTCTACCACGACATCTGCAGGAAGCTTTAAGTCGATATGGGCAAAATTCCAAATTGCGCGGATTCCGCAGTCCACCAGTCGTCGTGCCGTTTCCTCTGCCTTTGACTTTGGGAGAGTCAAAGTGGCAATCTCAATATGCTCTTCCTTGATGAACTCTTCAATTTCATCCATCATCCGGATTTTAATTCCACGGACGGACAGCTCCTTCATCAAGGGATTAATATCGAATAGCCCCCGGATGATGAAACCATTCTTTTCAAAGGATACATAATTGGTCAATGCCTGTCCCAGATTTCCAGCTCCGACCACAATCATATTGTGCTGGTGGCTGATTCCTAAAATCTTGCCGATTTCCTCATAAAGGCTGGCAACATGATATCCATATCCCTGTTGCCCAAAGCCACCGAAGCAATTCAAATCCTGACGGATCTGTGAGGCCTTGATATTCATCCTTTGACCAAGATCTGTGGAAGAAATTCTTTCGACTCCCTGCGTCATCAGCTCCCCGAGATATCGGTGGTATCGGGGAAGACGTGCGATCACAGCCTTCGAAATCTTTTTTTCTGTCAAAATACTACACCTTCTTTTGAGTTCATTATAATATATCTCATATGGTTATGCAAGCATCTCCCATAATTCCAACAGCGCTTCTAAGCGATGTTCTGCTTCCTTCTTTTCTTCTGAGAGTGCAAGCAGGCGACCGGGATCAGTATAGACCTCTTCAAGGCTCAGTTGTTCTTCGATGTTGGCAATTTGACGCTCCAGGGCATCAATTTCCTGCTCTGTCCGCTTCAAATCTGACTCACGTTTTCGGATTTTTGCCTGCTCTTCTTTTTTCTTCTGCCACTCCAGCTTTCCCTCTGTTATTTTTTTTCCGGCCTCTAGTTTCTGTTCTTCTGTTTTTTGCTGTTTTTCTTCTTTTTTTTGCAGATAATATTCATAATTGCCCAAATAGACATCCAGATTTTGGTTCTCAAGCTCCAAAATTCTGGTTGCGGTCTGATTGATGAAATAACGATCATGAGATACATAAAAGACCGTTCCCTCATATTGGCAGAGTGCCTGTTCCAGGATTTCCCTTGAAACAATATCCAGATGGTTCGTCGGCTCATCCAAAATCAGAAAATTTGCCTCTGACATCATCAGCTTTGCAAGAGAAATCCTGCCTCTTTCACCACCACTTAAGTCTTTGATTCGCTTAAAGACATCTTCCCCGGTAAACAAAAATGCTGCCAGAATATTTCGGATTTCTGTATTTGATCTGGTCGGATAATCGTCCTGCAGTTCTTCGAACAGAGTCTTTTCTTCGTGCAGAACCTGCTGTTCCTGATCATAATATCCAATCTGAACCTTCGCCCCCAAAGCAACCTCCCCACAATCAGCCGGTATCATATTATTGATGATTTTCAGGATCGTTGTCTTTCCTGTTCCGTTCTTTCCAATCAATGCCAGACGTTCTCCTCTGGAAATTTCAAAATTAAGATCCTTGAACAGCGTGACCGGAGGAAAACTTTTTTTCAACCCTCTAACAGACAGTACATCCTTTCCGCTCACGGACCTTGGCGTCAGTGTCAGGCGCATTTTTTCATTTAGCTCCTGCGGCTTTTCCAGCACATCGATTTTACCCAGCATCTTCTCCCGGCTTTCTGCCCGTTTGATCGACTTTTCCCGGTTGAATTGCTTCAGCTTTGCAATGACCTCTTCCTGGTGCTTGATTTCTTGCTGCTGGTTAAAGTAAGCTTTTAATTTTGCTTCCCGAAGCTGTTTTTTCTTTTCGGCATAGGCGCTATAATTTCCGGAAAATGTCTGAGATACACCATTTTCGATTTCGATGACCTTGGTCACGATCCGGTCTAAGAAAAATCGGTCATGGGCGACAATCAATACCGCTCCGGGATAATTTAACAGATACGATTCGAGCCAGGAGATTGAAGAAAGATCCAAGTGGTTCGTTGGCTCATCCAACATTATCACATCTGGCTTGGAAAGCAGCAGTCTTCCTAGTGCGACCCTTGTTTTCTGTCCACCGGACAGTTCGCTGATTTTTTTTGAAAAATCAGACTCTGTAAAGCCCAGACCCTTTAACACACCGGTCACTTCACTTTGGTAGGCATATCCATTTTCTTGTTCAAATCGTTGATTGAGCCTGGCATATTGCTCCATCATCTGTTCCAGTTCATCGTCCTTGGCCTGTTTCATCTCATGCTCGATCTGACGCATTTGTTCTTCCATCTGTAGAAGATGCTCCCGAACCTTTAACAATTCCTGATAAATCGAACAGGTATCCTCCAGATTCTGGTGCTGCGCCAGATAGCCCAGACGTTTCTCTTTCGCTATCGTGACCTGTCCTTCCTCCAACGGCAGTTCTCCGTAAATAATTTTTAAGAGCGTTGACTTTCCAGCTCCGTTAATTCCAACAATGGCCGCCTTCTCCCGTTCTTCTATGTGAAAGGAAATATCTTTTAGTACATCCTTTCCTTGAAATGATTTTTTCACTGCATGACAGGACAAGATCATGTCATTTTCCTCCTCTATACTCTCTGAGTTGCTTCTTTATCCTTGGGAAGTGTTCCATAAACAAGAGAAAAAGGTAATTTCCAACATTTCCATAGGAACTTACCTTTTATCCTGTGATCTGACCGGAACTTTCCTGTTTAGTCACCTACATAGGAGTAGGCATTTGAAATTTTTGCATTTTCTGCGGTGAGCTGAACCTCGTCACGGTAAAATGCAATGACAGGAGTACCTTCCTCAATATTATCATAAATTGTCTGTGCTGCCTCATATGGAACATTGACACAGCCATGAGAACCGGAATACTTGTAAATATCTCCACCAAAGGAACCCCTCCAGCTGGCATCATGTATACCGACATTATAACAGAACGGCATAAAGAAATTTACATTTGACTGGTAGGTCTCACCAACCAAAACAGCCGGACTCTTTTTATACTGGATTCGGAAAATTCCATCCGGAGTACCGTTCCCACGGCTGATATTCCCGGTCACGACATCCGTTTCTGTAATCAGTGATCCATCCTTATAATACCAAAGATGCTGTTTTGTCATATCAATTTCAACATAGGTATCGTCAATGTCATGAAAACTGTCTTCAAAGGCACGCTGGGAAAAAATAAAGCTCCTCTCAACAGCCTTTCCGGCCTTTAATTCTTTTTTGATCTGTTTGTATTCTTTTTCTTTGTCTATGACCCATCCATAGTCTCCACCACCGATTTCAATCGTGTCCCCGGAAGACGTTGCGAATTCGCGTACATCTCCGTAAGTATTGTACTTGCTGGCAAGAGACTGAACAAATGCCTGAATCGCGGAATTATCAAGAGATACCTTTCCGCTTTTTTTCAGAATCAGCCATTTACTGATGGTCGCCCGGTCGATTTTTTCCTCGCAACCGTCAAATTCGTAGGTAATCGTCGCTCTCAAATAATGTTCGATATTGTCCATGACAGAAGTAAGACTCTCATCTGTCGAGGTAATTGTCGGACGTTTATAAAATGAATCATCTAAGAGAATCGAGGTGCTCTCCTCTTTTACGGCCTCCAAAATTTTTTCCTGCACCAGTGCCTGATCCAGTTCATTTCCCTCTACCTCAGGAATAATTTCATAGCCATTTTCTGTCATGTCGATTCGGGCATCCTGTGGATGAACAATATTCTCATTTTTTAAGCAAGGAAGCTCCGATACCAAGTTCGACAGTTTTGTTTCATCGAACTTGGCCGTCATGGAAAACTCTTCTTCTTGAATGGAAGTAAATAATGCTGCAGGCCATGCCATGACATTTTGCTGGGAAATGGCCATATTGACCTTTCCATCGAACAAATATGTATAGTCAAAATCAGAACCGAACAGATAGGTCTTTTCCCCATCCAGATCAGTAATTGATAAGCTGTATTGATCCGCTGCCTCTCTCAGTTTGTTAAAGGCCTGTTCCCCTGTCATTCCACTGACAGAATGCCCATTGATCGATGTCTTTGGAAGAAAATGCGTTCTAAAATAGAATATGCCCCAGATATAACTGCCCACCAGGGTAACTGCTAATACAATTAACGCCAGCCAAAACGCAATTTTTATTTTTTTCCTGTCCGACATTCCAGATATCCTCCTTTTACAATCAAACCACCTTTCATAAAAAACGCAGACCTACGTTACTATTCACAGCTCTGCTGTTCATAGCAACAAAATGCACATACCGAAGGCACACAGAGTGCAAATACTCCCTTCGGTCGTATT